>JBMNSJ010000022.1:0-30573 GCA_050945135.1 Raoultibacter sp. | reverse complement strand
CGCCAGGTTGGTTGCTGTAGCAATGGAATCTGTAGGTCAAAGAAGGAGGGCTGCCTAGAAACTGCTATGATGCTCCAGTAACGATTCTGAGGCGATGACCTCTTACACCAACATTCGCGACACTACCAAAAATTTGCAGAAGGAAGAAGTTTTTCGAAGAAACTGACCGAAGAGGCAGCCCCGAGCTTTGTGCATGATGCAATTTAAGCAAGCTATCTATTCTTGTAGGTCATTTATGCTTGGCAGGATCTGGCTTAGCTACCATCGATAAAACAACGAAAAGGCAGCTGCGTGATTACATTCCAAAATGAAAACGCTGTTTCAGGTTAGATGGAAGAACAAAACTGCGATAGCTAACTGCTGGAAGCCTGTACTTGGAAGATGAAAGGAAGCACAAAAAGAGTACGTAGGTGGACGGTGTGTCTGGACTACATCAGCTCATATTGGAAAAACGCTCGACTGCTTTCGTAAAGCTTTTGATGGTTTTGTCGGGATCACCGTGCTCGATGCCATCACGCACGCAGTGATTAATATGCCCCTCGAGTACTACCTGGCCACATTTATGCAAAGCAGATTTAGCAGCATTTATCTGGGCAAGCACATCTTCACAAGGAACATCTTCGTCAACCATCCGATCGATTGCTTGTACTTGCCCAACAATTTTGCTTAGCCGTCTGTGCAAATTGTCTGCATCCATGCATTGTTTCAAGGTAGACCCCCTCGTCTTTAGTGATAGAGGAATCATAAAGCATTTTGCAGATTTATTCTCCTTTGCTGTGATGCAAATCATGAAAAGGGCGGAGCGCAGAAAGTATGCATGAAGCGATGAGCGTCTTTCGCCTCATAAATAGGCAGATCCATAGAATTCTTGCATCAAAAAAGGTAGTTAGCGCTAAGGTAAAAGTGAATAGGCAGACTGCTCTGGCTTGAGCGCAATTGAACAAACTAACCAGATTGTATATTTTATTAGAACACAATGTTGAATAAAATATATTCTAAGGGCAGGTCTCGTAGCATAAAAGGCATGGGTTTAGCATGGATGCATTGAAGAGATACGAAACGGATTCAAATGGAAACGTATTCCATCTGGGAATTGACATTGGCTCGACAACCACCAAAACGGTTGTTATTGATCCTTCCGACAACGAAGCCCTCTTTTCTCGCTATTCAAGACACAACGCATGTCAGGCACAGAGCCTGAGCAAAGCGCTTGAAGAAGTTATCTCACATTTTCCAAATGCTCGATTCAGGATTGCCGTATGTGGCTCGGGTGGAAATATCTTCTCTGATTTACTGAACGTCCCTTATGTTCAAGAAGTTGTGGCAAACTCCATTGCAGTTCGAAAAGCGTATATCCGCGCACGTACAGCTATCGAACTGGGTGGACAGGATGCAAAAATAATCTTCTTCGATTATGACGAGAGTATAGAGCAGCTCGTTGTCGATGATATGCGCATGAATGGTAGTTGTGCTGGAGGAACGGGCGCTTTTATTGATGAGATAGCCACCTTGCTCAACGTTGCAGTTGAAGATTTCGAAGACTTAGCGCAAACGGGAAACACGGTTTACGACATCTCTGGGCGTTGTGGAGTGTATGCAAAAACCGATATTCAGCCCCTTCTTAATCAGGGTGTTCCAAAGGCAGATATTGCACTTTCGACGTTTCACGCAATCGCCAAACAAACTATCGGAGGCCTTGCGCAAGGCATCGACATAAAAAGCCCCGTTATTTTTGAAGGCGGTCCGCTCACCTTCAATCCTACTCTTACCAAAGTGTTCATGGAGCGCCTTGATCTAAGTGAATCAGACGTGATTGTTCCCGAAGAAGCAGAAACGATAGTAGCGCTCGGCACGGCGCTTGCCATCGATGAACTCTTCTTGGATGCGGTGAAGCCCTGCCGCCTAAGTGACGTTTTGCGGCTCATCAGGACAACTGATGGAGCTGGATCTGGACTCAATGATTCGGGACAACAGTCTTTTTTTGAAACTCCTGAAGAGTATCAAGACTTCAAAGAGCGCCATAAGCTTATTAATCGAAGACCAAGAGAGCACGCTAAAGGCACTACGCTCGATGTATATCTGGGTATTGATTCGGGCAGCACCACAACGAAGTTCGTCTTACTTGATGAAGAAGAAAAGATTGTTGATCAGTTTTATGCCTCCAACGAGGGCGAACCTCTTATGGTTGCGCAAAAGGCACTCAGCTCGCTTTACGACACATATCAAAGGCTTGGTGTAAGCCTTAATATAAAATCGCTTGGTACGACTGGATACGGAGAATTGCTCTTTGCGCGCGCGTTTAGCGCAGATTTTCATGTGGTGGAGACAGTTGCTCACGCAGAAGCAGCGCGCAAATACGTGCCCGACGTTAGCTTTATTCTCGATATTGGCGGGCAAGACATGAAAGCCATTATGCTTGATGACGGAATCATCACCGACATCATAGTGAATGAAGCATGCTCATCAGGCTGTGGCTCTTTTCTTGAAAGCTTTGCGGCAACACTCGATATCCCTGTTGAATCGATTGCAGAGGCGGCTTTTTCTGCCGAGAACCCTGCGGAACTTGGTAGTCGCTGCACGGTGTTTATGAATAGTCGCATTGTGACCGAGCAGAAAAACGGGAAAACACCCAACGATATCATGGCCGGGCTATGCCGTTCGATTATCGAAAATGTGTTCACGAAGGTTGTTCGCATTCCAAACTTGGACAAGTTGGGAAAGAATATCGTGGTGCAGGGCGGAACGTTTAACAACGATGCCGTGCTGCGCGCCTTCGAGCAGTACGTTGGAAGAGAAATTATCCGAGCTCCGTACCCAGGAATTATGGGAGCGATAGGTGTCGCTTTGCTCGCCAAGAAATCGCACAACACAAACCGCAAGAAGCAAAGCCCCAGTCAGGAGAAGCCATCGAGTTTCATAGGATTTGATGGCGTTAAGCAGTTTAGCTTTACGCAAGAGTCCAGCCTAGCGTGTCCTTTCTGTAGCAACCATTGCTTAAGAACCTCGCTGAGCTTCCCGAACGGCTCTTCATGGATTACGGGCAATCGCTGTGAGAAGGGGCAGATTATCGGAGCCCCGAGCGATCCAAAGGTTCGCAGCCTTCTTCAGGAAATGAGCCAAGAAGCAAAAGAGAGTATCGACTTATTTGCCTTGCGCCAAAAAATGCTATTTCGCGAGTATCCTTGCATTCCGCTAGCCGACAGGCGAAATGTGCGCATTGGTCTTCCGCGCGTGCTTGAGTTTTGGAATAGTATGCCGTTTTGGACCACCTTTTTCCAGGCGCTTGGTTTTGACGTAAGTGTTTCGGATTCGAGTACTCGAAAGATGTATGAAAAGGGGTTATCGGCGGTAACTTCTGACACGGTGTGCTTTCCGGCAAAGCTTGTGCATGGGCATGTCCGCAACCTTGCCGAAAAGAAGGTTGATAGAATCTTTCTGCCAAGCATCACATGTATGGAATCGGAGAATACTGAAAAAACAAGCGAGTCGGTATGCGCGGTAGTTAAAGGCTACCCAATTGTTCTTGCTAATTCGGATAACCCTGAAAATCGATGGAATATTCCCTTCAATCATCCGCTGTTTCACTGGTACACCGAGCAAGACCGCAATAAGCAACTATCTGATTATATGAAAGATACGTTTGGGATTGATTCTGCCTCATGTCTAAAAGCCATTGCTCAGGGCGATTCGGCTCTGCGACTTTTCAAAAACACGATGCAAGCACGGGGAGCATCGATACTTGAAGAAGTCGAGCGTGAAGGAAATTTTGCCGTTGTGCTGGCGTCACGGCCCTACCAAAACGACGAACTCGTTAACCATCGCCTCTCAAAATATTTCACCACTATGGGAATACCCGTCTTAACGGTGGATTCGATTCCAGGGATATACGACGAAGATTTAAGCGGATCGCGTCTCGATATCGTTAACAATTTCCATGCGCGCATGCTGTCGTCGGCTTTAATAGCGGCTCAGTCTCCGTACCTTGAATACGTTCAGTTGGTTAGTTTTGGATGTGGACACGATGCTCTTTTAAGCGATGAGATTATTCGTTTGATGAAAGAAAAATCAGGCAAGACGCCCCTTATCCTTAAGCTTGACGAAAGCGACATTCAAGGACCACTTCATATCAGGGTTGAATCATTTATCGAAACTGTAAAAGCACGACGCGCGCTCAACCAGGAGCTTCCTCAGAATAACTTGCCCGACCCATATCCTGCTAAATACGAAGAGCGTCATCAGCAAGAGCGTATTATTTTGGTACCGAACGTTTCGCGTGCTTTTTGCCGGATTATGACAGCAGCAATTGCGAAGCAGGGGGTTCGTGCAGAACCCTTGCCACTTGGAGGCGAGGAGGCGATTCGCCTGGGGAAGAAATATGTGCACAACGATATTTGCTTCCCGGCGCAAATGACCATTGGCGAGGCTTTGGCAGCACTTGAAAGCGGGCTCTACAATCCAGACGAAGTAGCTATGGGAACAGGCAAGCTAATTGGAGATTGCCGACTGACACACTATGCCGCTCTTCTGAGAAAAGCGCTCGATGATGCCGGTTATAGTCAGGTGCCCATTATTACAAACGATGGGGAAGATAAAAATGGTCTTCATCCAGGTTATCGTATGAGCATCGGAACGCAGATTAGGATTGCAATCGGGCTTCCCATGATTGATGCGCTCGAGCAGCTCTTGCGAAAAATTCGGCCGTATGAGCTGAAGAAGGGCGAGGCAGATCATGCTTTCCAGAAGGCAATTGATGTTTTGGCCCAAGGTATTGAGACGGATGGAGTTCGAGGCGCAATAAGGTCTTTCAGGCATGCGATTAGGCTTATGAAAGAGGTTCGCTATGATCGTTCGCAGCTGAAATCCCCTGTACTGGTTGTCGGAGAATACCTTTTGAGTTTTCATCCGGGCTCTAACAACAACTTGGAAGCTTACCTTGAAGCCAATAATATGGAAGTAATCGAGCCCAGCATGACTGATGTTTATCGAAAAGGGTACTTCTACCAGGCTTCTCAGATAAAGGAATACAAGATTAAAAAGCCGTTTTCTGAGGCAAGCTGGCTTTTTACTGCTGATGGCTTGTTTGAATTTGCGCTCAACATCACTGATCGTATTGCTAAGAAGCATCCCTTGTTTGAGCCAAGCACTCGTTTGCCTGAGCTCACCAAAAAAAGCGACCAAATTATGCATCACACCTTTGATTCGGGGGAGGGTTTTCTCATTCCCGCAGAAATCCTTCATCATGCAGAAAAGGGTGTGCGCTCTTTTGTTATCCTGCAGCCTTTTGGTTGTCTGCCAAATCATATCTGTGGGCGCGGTGTAACCAAACGACTTAAAGAAATGTATCCGTCAGCGAACATCCTTCCTCTCGATTTTGATCCAGATACGAGTTTTGCCAATATCGAGAATCGCTTGCAAATGTTGATTATGAACGCAAAGAGCCATGAGGTTCCTGTAGCATATGAAGCGGTGCCTGAGAGCGAAGAATCGCTTGATGATGTCTCTTGGAGAAAGCAGGTAGACCTACTGACTTCGATACCAGCGGATATTTCGGAGGAAATCTCGAAATTTACTCCGTCGTCATCTCCAAGAAGCACTAGTTCGCATGCATAAAACAACTGCGGAAAATGAGCGGGGGACTCATGGCTAGACCCAGAAAAGACGAGCACACGCCAGACGCTTGCCAACGTTTAAGCGATGCGTTTTGGGATTTGTTGGAAACGCACCAGCTCAACGAAATTACTGTTGGGCTTCTTTCTTCCACAGCAGGAGTTAACCGAGGCACCTTCTATTATCACTTCGACGACATTAACGACATGATTGACAAGCTTCTGAAAAAGGAGATGTTCAAAAACAATTTTCTGCCTAATATGATTTTTAATATGATGACAGGAGTCGAGCAGAATCTTGAGAAGCTAGCTCAGGAGTTTTTTGGCGAGTATTTTGTCAAGATGGGCTTGCTGTTTGATCGAGGTGGATATGCACTTGTGAGCGGCAAGGTAAAAAAGATTGTGTTTGAGCTTTGGACGGTAATTCTGCTTGAAGAAAAACAAGACATGAAGCTATCGACACGCATGATTCTTGAGCACTCAATTAGCGGAGTCCTTGGCATGATTACTTTTGCTATGCAGCAAGATGATCCTAAAAAGGTTATGATGGAGTCTGAGCCTTTCAGGATATCGTTAGCAGATTTTCTTTTAGGGCATATTGCACAAGAAGAAAACTTAACCAAAGAAGAAGTATTATCAAGAATTCTGATGACCGCTCGTTTTAACTTAGCTGCGCAATAGCTAACGTGAAGCAAGCGTAAAGGCTATGCATTAGCAGGGGATAACCGCAGGAGGTCATCCGTTTCGATGGAAGCCGCCCGAGCAAAAGAAGGCAATATCTATGATAGGGATTACGAGAACTCTCGTTTGTCTCCTACTTCTTCGGGTCGTATTCGTCTAAGTTATTTTAATCTGTTTTGGATTTTTATCTTTGGAAGCATCGCTGGGTTGCTTGTCGAAACGCTGGTGAGTACGCCGATTGACGGGCGACTTGAAGATAGAGCCGGTTTGCTTCGGGGCCTTTTCTCGCCGATCTACGGATCTGGTGCGGTGCTGATGACTCTTTTCCTAAATCGTCTCTGGAAGAAAAATGTTTATATGATATTTGGAATATCTGCAATTGTAGGTGCGTCCTTTGAGTTTTTGGTGGGCTGGTTGCTCGAAAACGTATTCGGCATTGTTGCTTGGAGTTACAACAATCAACCTTTTAGCATTGGTGGACACACCAGTTTGGGGATGGCAATAATATGGGGAATAGCTGGGGTTTTATGGATAAAGCTACTACTTCCCTGGTTGATGGGTTTGATACGGCTTATTCCGGAGCGAATAGCTAAGCCGCTTACGGCGATACTAACGGTTTTCATGATAGTCAACATAAGCATGACCCTTTTAAGTTTTGACTGCTGGTTTAATCGCAAGGCTGAAATTGCCCCCGCGAATCCCGTCCAAGAATTCTTTGCCGAACATTACAACGATGAGTTCATGGAGGGAAAGTTTCAAACCCTGTCAATCTATTCGGAGTTAACCTTTCGGGATAAAAGCTAACTATCTAAACGCAGCCTGCCACCGTTAGTTCTGAGTATTTAGCCATGTCAAACCCCTAAGGAAAGCGATACCCTATTCTTTGAAGGGAATATAGTCGTTACGTCTATAGGAGGGAAATCATGAGTGAAAACACAGGTGTATCAAGAAGGCAGTTCCTTGCTGGGGTAGGTGTGGCAGGAATAGCTGCAGCAGGAGTAGGAGTGGCCGGGTGTTCTTCGGGCTCCTCGAGCTCGAGCTCCAGCAGCTCGTCTGCGGCAAGTGAAGGCAAGTGGTCTTGGGAAACAGCGCCCGATCCGATTACTAATGTCAGCGAAACCGTTGATGCAGAAATTGTTGTTGTCGGGGCAGGAATGGCAGGCATCAACACGGGTTCTTCTGCGGCTTTTCACGGGGCAAAAGTTATTGTGCTCGAGCGTACTGAAAAGTATCAAGTGCGTGGCGCTGACAACGGTGCTGTTGGAACCAAATTCCAAAAAGAGCAAGGCATCAATATTGATCCTGCCGAGCTGTTGAAGTATTCGGCACAGTGGAACGCTATGCAGATCAACCAGAATCTTTTCAAGTTATGGATTTATAAATCGGGTCCTGTATTCGATGACCTTATCGACCTTATGACCGAGAACGGTTGTGATGTGGTTCGCGGAACTGGAACGCGAGGAGACCTCGAAGATGCTGAGCTGTTCTATCGTCAGTATCAAACAGCTCATTCGTGGACACCTGCGGGAACGGCAGAAGCAAGCATGACTTTGCCAGATGGTCGTTGGGCAAACAATCTTGTGGGAGACGCTCTTATCAAGCAAGCTACCGACAACGGTGCCGAGTTCGTGTACAACACTATGGCTCAGCAGCTCGTTGTGGATGATAGCGGAAAAGTAACGGGCGTTATCGCGGAAAACGAAGACGGTGCTTATGTCCAGTACAATGCGAGCAAGGGAGTTGTGCTCTGTACAGGCGATATTGGCGGCAACGAAGAGATGCTGCGCGCATGGGCTCCTATCGTTTTGCGCGCTGATGCAAGTGCATATATTCCTGAGGGAATGAATGATGGAACTGGGCACAAGATGGCTTTATGGGCAGGTGCAGCTGTTCAACATGGACCTGCTGGACCAATGATTCATGCAGTAGGCGGGCAGGTGTTGTGTCAAAAAGACATCGGCTGGCTTATGGTAAATCGCGACGGAAAGCGTTTCACGAATGAGACTCCAAACGAGGTTGCAACCTCGAATGCTCGCATGGTGCAGCCTGGCGGAGTAGCTTGGTCAATCTTTGATGGTGAATATGAAAGTAAGATTAAAGCCATGATGGGCGAAGGCGGATCAAACTGGGGCAGCGTCATTGATGACGAGACTGCCGGAAAGATGGAAGAAGAAATCAAAGCAGGCACTCTGTGGAAAGCAGACACGCTTGAAGATTTGGCAGATCAGCTTGGAATCGAAGACGTCGAGCAGTTTAAAGCAACCATCACGCGCTACAACGAACTTTGTGCGTTGGGTAAAGATTCTGATTTCCTCAAAGACGATAAATGGATGAAGTCCAGTATTGAGACACCGCCATTTTATGCAAGTCATGTTCCTGCCATTCCTTTGACGGTGCCTTTCGGATTGAACTGTAATGATCAATTGCAGATTTGTACTGCAGATGATGTTCCGATTGAGGGCCTATACGCTGCGGGCAATACCTGTGGTAACTTCTTCGCAGATGATTATCCGCTTCTTACACCTGGAGTGAGCCATGGACGCGCAATCACCTTCGGTCGCGTTTTGGGCGAGGCTCTCGCAAAGGGAGAGAAGATTACGATTTAAAGCGCTTGAATAGAGTCTTGTAAGAACGTTTCTGGTGAAACGGGTTGTCAAAAGCGGCAGCCCGTTTCGTCGTAGTACAAAGGATTTTTGGACCACGTTAATCTATTCGGAGTTAACCTTTCGGGATAAAAGCTAGAAACGAAAGGTGTTCATTTGGGTAGAGAAGTCTTATAGTCACCTAACGTCATTTTGACGAAAAGGGTAGAAATCAATCGAGATTACGAGATTCTGTGGGAGCTAGGAAATATGCAGGGTGAAAAATCAGGCGAAGAAGCTTCGTCTGTAACGCAAGACAATAGAGAAGAAGAGCGCGAGTCTATGACAGTGTTTGGTCAAGAAGATCGCGAAGCAGAAACGTCTGAAGAAGATCAAACTCAGCACAAAAAGAGGTCTTCGCGAGTTCTGAAAGTAGTTCTTTCGCTATTGTTTACCTGGGTTTTAGGCGTCATATTCTTGGGTCTCACCTGCTTTCAGCTTATGGAAGATCGTGAGAACGTAGACACTCGCTGGGAAGAGTATAAGAAATCTGACGAGCAAGTGGTTCAAGAGGTTGAAGCTAAAGCAAGCGCTGGTGGCGCAACTGAAGTCCTCTGCGGAACTTATCTCGAAAACCTCAAAGAAGTTAACATGGCTGACAGCTATTATGAGGCTGTATGGTTGGTGTGGTTTAAGTGGGAAGGTGACGCACCAATTGATTTCACCGACGATGGGTTCATATTTTACAACGGCATAATAAATCGCATGAACGTTCTCGAGGATGTTGTTACCGATGACGGCGTTCATTATCAGAAGTTTAGGGTTGACGTAAAGGTTTCGCAAACCTTCCATACGCCGCGATTCCCTCTCGAAAACCATATCATCAGGTCCTACATTGAGCCAAACTATGACATCACTGATGTTATTCTGCGCCAGAGCAGCGATGTCGATAGCGTAAACAAAAATATCAACATTGTTGGTTACGATATTTCGCGGATGACCTCAGACATTAAGTATTATGCCTATCAGGACAATCATGACAATCCAATTATTCCGGAGGGCTCGGTAAAGCTAACGAGCGAATTTATGGATGAGATCGAGATCAATCGTTCGGGCATCGGCCTTTACGTGAAGTGCTTCATTGCCTTATGGGGTACTACGCTTTGGGTTCTCATCATGCTTTTTGTAGCCACGAGACACAGGGTTGATGTGTTCTCCATGATTCCCGCAACGCTTTTTGGTGCGGTAGGAAACATTATGATTGGCGCAAGTCTCTTGCCCGAGGCGCTCACGCTCGGATTGCTTGAGTACGGCAATATTTGGGGAATCTTCATTGTGCTTGCCGGAACCATCACGATTACGGTGCTGAATAGAGAGCGCTTCCATTGGCATGACGATAACTTTGCCGACAGGTATGGCAGGTTCATGTTCTTCTCAATCTTGATACTTGCGATTGTGGGGAATATCGCACTTCCGCTTGCCAGCATGCAGTTCTAAAGGGAATCACGACATAGTGTTGGAAAACTCACTCTATTTTAGAGTTCAAATGTTTCACGTGAAACATTTGGCTTAAGCTACAGCTGCCAATCTCAAGCCGCCAAACTCAAGCTACCGAGGTCAAGCTGCAAACCGCCAATCTCAAGCCACCAGGCTGCCAAGCTACTACTGCCAAAACTAAGTTGCCAATTCGCTATTTGGATTGGTTCACGAGACCAGCCGTTCCTTGAACTATGAGGGTCATCATGAGTTCAGCTACGATTTCGGGTTCGTCGGCGCAATTATTGTCAAGCCAGAGTCTCATGATGTTTAAAAAGCCGCCAAGAGCGAAGTGCTTCAAATACTCGATTGTATGTGCGGAGAGAAGATCCCCTTTCAGGAATTCGTCCATCAACTTTTCTTGGGCGAGCTCCATAAGCTCTTCTTGGAAAGACGAATCACCGTGTTCACTCAAAAGAACTTTTAGTAAAGGAGCATTATCGCGGCCATAGTTTAGTACCTTCACCAATACAGCAATAGCGCTATCGCTTACTTCAGAAAGATGAGCCGGCGCAATTTGCTTGGTAACGTCAACCACAATTTCTTGTTGGACAGAGCGTAAAAGATCATATTGATCTTTGTAATGTGCGTAAAAGGTGCTGCGATTTATATCGGCAGTTTCGCACAAAAGCTTAACTGATATCTTCGAAATAGGATGAACTTCCATGAGCTCGATGAGGCTATCGCGAATCGCCATCTTCGTAATGCGTACTCGCCGATCTTCTGAGTTTGGCATCTGAACCTCCCTAATTGACGCTTGGAATGTGCCGCCAGATATGTGTTTCTTGTTACTCTCCAACACTTTTTCGCCAAGTGACGGAAAACGGCCTGTATAGAAGGTCATGCCGCTTGCGTCATGCTCAAAATCAAGCATAATACAGTATTGCACGTTTCGCAAAAGATAGCTCGATAACCGACATAGTGTTGTCGATTAGAGGGAGTTTATAGAGACAGATACTGCAGTGTCTGTAGGGTGGAATAGGAGTCGCGATGTCATACATTGAATTTGACCATGTGGTGAAAGAGTATAACGGTGAAAGTGTGGGAATCCTTGCGCTTGACGAAGCAAGTTTCGAGATAGAAAAAGGCGAGCTCGCTGTAATCGTAGGAGCTTCGGGCGCGGGAAAAACTACAGCACTGAATATTTTGGGTGGGATGGATTCTGCAACGGGCGGACGCGTACTCGTTGATGGCGAGGACATCAGCAGCTACAACAAAAACGAGCTTGTAAGGTATCGTCGGCTCGACATCGGCTTTGTCTTTCAGTTTTATAACCTCGTACCAAACCTGACTGCCCTAGAAAACGTAGAAATGGCTTCGCAGATTTGCGAGAACTCTTTGGATGCGAAAATCATATTAGGCCGCGTAAGTCTCGAAGATCGGGTGGGCAATTTTCCGGCACAGCTTTCGGGCGGCGAACAACAGCGCGTTTCTATCGCTCGAGCAATCGCCAAAAACCCCAAACTATTGCTGTGCGATGAGCCCACAGGAGCTCTCGACTACAACACGGGCAAGCAAATTTTGCAGCTGCTGCAAGACACGTGTCGCAAGGGTAAAATTACCGTGGTAATCATCACTCACAACTCGGCTTTAACCCCCATGGCCGATCGGGTCATTCACTTTAGAAACGGCAAAGCGGTCGACATCGAAACCAATCCAAATCCTACGCCTATCTCAGAAATCGAATGGTAGGTGTCCTTGCGCGCGTACACGAAAGACATACTGCGAACCATCCGTAAAAACCTCAAGCGACTACTTGCTCTTATAGCAATAACCATGCTGGGGCTCACGGCTTTTGTGGGGATCAACGCCGCATGTAAGGATATGTACATTGGGGCAGACAGCTTCTTCGACCAGCAAAACCTGTTTGATATTCGCATTCAGTCAACGCTTGGTCTGACCGATGAAGATATCGATGTGCTCTCGAAACTCGACGAGGTTGAACGCGCTTCGGGAGGGTATTCGGAAAGCGTTGACCTCGTCGAAAACGGGCAAAATCACAGCGCCGACATGGTGGTGTTAGCGAAAGAGGGAATAAACGAGCCCTATGTAGTTGAGGGCGAGCTTCCTTCAAAAAGCGGACAGATTGCTGTCACGCAAAAATATCTAGACGAATCAGGAAAGAAGCTCGGCGATACGATTACTATTACTGAGATTTTTGACGAAGAAAGTGATGAGGGAGAAACTGAAGCTGATTCTGAAACCGATCCTGTAGTCGAAGAGGAAGAAGAAAGCCCCACCTTTACACGAAACGATTTCACGATTACTGCGCTCGTGATAGACCCGATGGATGTGTCGAGCACCGAGGGAACCGCGGCTTTTCGATCAGCTGCAACATCGGATTACAGCTTTTACATTACCGAACACGACGTGGATACAGAAGTTTATACAGCCGTTTATCTGTGCTTGAAAGATCTGTCTCAGTTGGATTGTTACTCCGATGAATATGAAGAAAAAGTCGCCCTCGTTGTGTCGGAGATTGAAGGAAAAATCAAAGTGCAGCGCGAAACTGCGCGTTACGACTCCATCATAAATGAGGCGCGTGAAAAGATTGATGATGCCGCGAACACCATGAATGAGGAGTTCGCAAAAGCGGAAAAAGAAATCAATGATGCGAAAACGACGCTTAGCGAAAACAAGATAAAGCTTAGCGATGGTGAAGCCGAGCTCCTAAGAAACGAACAAGAGCTCAATAGTAATTGGCAAAAGATTTCCGATGGAAAGCAGCAGCTCGCTTCGCAAAGAAGTAAAGCCGAGGCAGGTTTTACTGAAGCTGAAAGCACTTTTAACACGAAGCAAAGTGAACTTGATGCGGCGTATGCCCAGGCTGTTGGAGCAGCAGAAAGCATAAAAGCAGGTTTGGGGGCAAATTGGCCTGTAGTCGAACCGGCTTGGAATTCTCTTGTTGCTGCGGCAGCGCAAGGCGGAGACACGCAATCGGCGCAGGTAGCACTTGCAACAGCTCTCGCTTCGCTTACGCCTCCCATTGTGGATCCTTCCGACTATATCAAAGCCGCGATGGCTCTTGGCACGATTCAAGCGGGACAGACAGAGCTGAGTGCTCAACGTTCAGCTTTTGAGGCAAAAAAGGCAGAAGCCAGGGCGCAAATGGATGCTGCTGAAACAGAACTTGCCGCAAACGAACAAAAGCTTATTGACGGTCGTGCTCAAATCGAATCCAGCAAACAGACTATCGCGCAAAACAAAATCGACTTAGAAAAAGGCGAAGCCGAGCTCGCAGAAAACGAGCAAAGCTATCTCAGTGAAAAGCTTGATGCAGAAGAGAAGATAGCCGATGCCTATGCCGAGCTCAACGATATCGAGATGACCCAATGGTACGTGCAAGATCGCTCATCGCTTGATAGCTTTTCTGATCTCGATAGCGATATTTCATCCATCCAGGCCATCGGCACCGCTTTCCCCATCCTTTTCCTTGTGGTGGCTGTTCTTATCAGTCTGACTACGATGACTCGCATGGTTGAAGAAGAGCGCGGCCTTATTGGCACCTACAAAGCCTTGGGCTTTGGCAATGGCATCATCGCTCGTAAGTACTTGGTGTATGCCATTATTGCTTCGGTTCTCGGCTCTGTTTTGGGCAGTCTCATTGGTTTTTTCGCTCTGCCCCTCATGTTGCTCGATATTCTTTCAGTAATTTATACCATTCCCAACGTGCCACTGTATTTTGATGTGGCCTACGGCTTGTTCGGCTCCATGATTTTCATTTTGAGTATTCTTGCAGCAACTGGCTTGGCATGCAAAAACGAGCTCAAGGAAACCCCTGCTGCGCTAATGAGACCAAAAGCTCCACGCCAGGGTGCACGAATCTTCCTTGAGCGTATTCCCTTTGTGTGGAACAATCTAAAATTCCTAAACAAAGTGGCGGCAAGAAATCTTTTCCGATATAAGAAGCGCTTCTTCATGACGCTTATTGGTATTGCGGGGTGTACTGCGCTTGTGCTCGCCGGTTTTGCGATTCGCGATTCTGTGACCGAGATGAAGCCCAAGCAGTACGACGAAATCTATAGCTACGACATGATGGTGGTCGCGAACCCCGATGATAACGACAAACTAAACGAACTTATTGCCGATGATAAAAATATTGCAGACTATCTCAATGTTCAGCTAGACAGCGTGAAAATCATTAACGCTGAAGGCGAATCAGAGACGGTTCAGATGATAGTGATTCCCGAGGGAGAATCAATCGAGCCCTACATCCATATTCTCAACACGAAGGGTGTAGAAACTAAGCTTCCTGACGAGGGCGTTCTCTTAACCCAAAATGCCGCTGAGTTGTTGCATATAGACGAAGGCGAAGAGTTCACCATTCAGAATTTGCAGCTTGACCGGGCGACGGCAACAACGAGCAGCGTGGTAAAAAACTATTTGGGCAACAACATTTTTATCTCGCAGGCACTCTATGAAGAGCTCTTTGATGCCTATGAACCTAATACTATGTATGTGCACCTAAAAGAATCGGCGGGGGATCATATTGCGTACGCAGAAAGCATGCTCGATGAAGATTTCGTCATGTCCTCGGTTAGCACAGCTGGGCTTGAAGATCAGTTCGCCAATGATTTTGTGGTGCTGAACTACGTAATCTATTTGCTGGTTGTTCTTGCGGCTGGCTTGGCTTTTGTGGTGTTGTTTACGCTTTGCTCAACCAATATTTCAGAGCGCATGCGCGAGATTGCAACCATAAAGGTACTCGGTTTCTACGACAAAGAAGTACATTCCTATGTGAACAAAGAAACCCTTATCCTTACCCTCATTAGCGTAATCTGCGGAATGCCTCTTGGCTATGGGTTGACCTGGCTCATTCTTGCGGCTCTACAGATGCCGTCGATTAATTTCGAGCTCACCATTGCGCCGTTAAGCTATCTTTTTGCAGGAGTGATATCGTTTAGCTTTACCCTCATCGTAAACCTCATGACTAACCGCGTACTCGACGATATAAACATGGTCGAAGCCCTCAAAAGCGTGGAATAGTTCGGGCGCAAACGAGCTTTTAGTAAGTAGCCACAAAGTCAGATAATGGGAGCATGACGACTTAGCGTTTGCATGCTACATCGACTCGCCTCAGTGAGCTCTCGGCTGCATTTTGCGGGTGCGCGCTTTGTGTCGCATCGCTCGTGGCGGTTGACGCAACCAAGAAAAACACCTATCATTTTTGGGCACCTTACATAAGGTCTGCTCGTAGATTGCGTAATCTACTTTATTGTTCGAAGGAAAGGACGTTACTTGAAGGTTCGAAAATCGAAACCTCACAGTAATTAGCCTTCGACTTCCCTTGGTGGCAGTCGAAGGTCGACTGCGAAACAATCGGTATGACATAGTTTTAAGCGCAGAGAAATCGCCACTCTGTACTATGTGTTGAGCTCGCTCTTACAACTGTGCCGTTGCCGAATGAAGGCAAGGGATGCATATGCTCTATTTATCTCAAATGCTCGGCGAACCTGTCGTCGATTCTACCGGGGAGAAGATTGGTACAATCTCTGACCTGGCTATTTCTACGGGCGAAGTCTTTCCCCGCATTACGAGTCTTGCTTTTAAGGGGCCGGGAAACACCCCCTTTATGATTTCGTGGCGCAAATACGTTGAGAGTTGTGAAGACGATGGCATTAAGCTTGCTGTTGAAAGCCATAACATACGCTTTAGCTATTTGCAGCCTGACGAAATCTTGATTGCGCGCGATTTACTTAACCGCCAAATCGTTGATACGCAAGGAATGAAAGTTGTTCGCGTAAACGATTTGAAGCTTTCGGTGTCAGGTAAGCAGCTTCGCTTGGTGGGAGCTGAAGTGGGCGTGCGTGGAATCCTTCGCGGTCTTTCGCGACATCTAGAAAACGCGGTTGTTGCTGTGGCTAAGATGTTCGGGAAGAAAATCGACGAGCAAATTATTGCCTGGAATTACATGGATCTGCTCGATCGAGATTTATCCAAAGTGCAGCTTTCTGTTACGCACAAGAGACTAAACGAACTGCATCCTGCCGATGTCGCAGACATTCTTGAGCAGCTTGACCCCAAGCAGCGCGCAAGCGTTTTTCAACACCTCGATGAAGCGCATGCAACCGAGGCAATTTCAGAGATGGAAGACGAGTATCAGGCCGATTTCATCGACGACCTTGACGAAGAAAGAGCCTCATCACTTCTGGGTAAAATGGACCCCGATGACGCTGCCGACATTGTTCGCGATCTTTCCTACGAGAAGGCAGAAACTCTTCTGGTGCTCATGGGCGTTGAGGATGCAACTGAAATTCGAGCTCTTCTGGGATATAAAGAAGGTACTGCAGGCGGCATGATGACCACGCAGTTTGTCTCCGTGCCTGAAAGTAGCACGGTAGGGCAAACCATCGAGGCCTTGCGCGACCTGGAAGAAGATCATCCAACAGTTCACTATGTGTATGTGGTTGATGAGTACGGAAAGCTTACCGGCTTGCTTTCGTTGCGCACCTTGGTTCTTACTGACGACAGCACCATCATTAAAGACATCATGTTCACCGATGTTATTTCGGTTCCTCCGACAGAGACTGAAGAAGAAGTGGCAGCCGACATCTTCAAATACGACATCCCCGCGATGCCGGTTAAGGATGAGCATGGAAAACTGCTGGGTATTATCACCATTGATGACGCCTACGACGTAATCGAAGAAGACACCAACAGCGCAAAGCTGCGCCGTCGTGTACTGGCAGGTGTTGGCATCGGCGTTGGGTCCATACTGTTTCTTGTGCTATATACCGCAGTTCTTGTTCGGATTATTGGATAGTCATGGAGCAAGGGGAACCGCCACATGATTATTCAGCCACCAAACAAAAGTGCTCCTAAAGTAGCCGAAGAGAAGCAGAGCATTGTTTCGTCAGAGAATTCTGCCGTAGAAGAGATTACTCCCAAAAAGAAAAATAAGCTTTGGTTGGTTTTGGCGGCAATGGGTCCTGGCATTATTACGGCTATGGCAGGAAATGATGCCGGCGGAATTTCGACATATTCGATAGCGGGAGCCCAGTTTGGTTTTTCAACTCTGTGGGCGATTCCCGTTATGTGTGTCTTGCTTATCGTTGTGCAAATGACTGCAACACGCATGGGTGTTGTTACGGGTAAAGGATTTGCAGCCCTTATCAGGGAGCGCTTCGGCATTCGCTTAACAGCACTTGCGATGTTGGCGTTACTGGTGGGAAATGTGGGAACCTCGGTTTCAGAGTTCGCAGGCATTGCGGCAGGTATGGAAATGTTTGGTGTGCCACGATATTTCTCGGTGCCAGTTGCAGCCATTGCTATTTGGTTGCTTATTAGTAGCGGAAGCTATAAGCGAGTCGAAAAGGTGTTGCTCACACTTTCGCTTGTCTTTGTAAGCTATGTGGTTGCCGCCTTTTTGGCTGAGCCAAACTGGGGCGAAGCGCTTACGAGCACTGTCGTTCCCCATTTTGTGCAAAGCCCAAACTTCGTTTCGCTGGTAATCGCGATGATAGGTGCTACTATCGCGCCGTGGATGATGTTCTTTGCTCAAAGTAATGTGGTGGAAAAAGGCGTTACAACAAAAGAGATGCTTTCCCAAAAAATCGATGTATCCACCGGTGCCATAGTTGCTTGCTTGATTGCCTGGTTTATTATCGTTACCACAGGAGCAGTGCTTTTTCCTCAGGGAATTATGATTGATGATGCGGCTGATGCAGCTCAAGCGCTGGCCCCCGTTGCTGGGCAATATGCCGAAATGCTGTTTGCGATTGGCTTGGTAGCAGCCTCCTTTTTAGCGGGCTGTGTTCTTCCGCTTACCACAGCGTTTGTTATTTGTGAGGCCTTCGGCTGGGAGGCGGGAGTTTCTTTTAGCTGGAAAGAGGCTCCTTTATTTAAGGGAATCTTAAGCTTTGTAATTGTGCTTGCAGCAGGAGTCGTGCTTTTGCCGAGCATCAATTTGATGGCAATCATGGTGGCCACTCAGTTTATCAATGGCTTAGTGTTGCCCGTGCTGCTGGTGTTTATGGCGATTATTACCGCAGATAAACACATCATGCATGAATATCGCGCGAAACCTCTTACGCGCATCCTCATTTGGGCAGCAGTGGGAATCGTGACCCTGCTGACTATTGCATTGCTGATTATGCAGGCGCTTGGAATCGGCTAATCGAAGCCGCAACAAGTCGCTTTCACTCAGAAGTTCTCGCATGCAAACAAGCTTTAGTAGGTTGGGGAGAGCACGAAGCCTAAGTTGTTCGGTATATGCAGGTGCGGGGTTAGGCGCGCGCCATTTCTTCTTTTAACTCGATAATTTTTTCGCGCATTTCTTCAGAACCCGTACCAAGCATTTGTACGGCAAGAATGGCTGCGTTTTTTGCACCGTTTATGGCGACGCAGGCAACAGGAACACCCGAGGGCATCTGCACCATGGAGAGCAAAGAATCGAGGCCACCTAAATCGCTGGTCTTCATGGGAACCGTGATTACCGGCAGGGGAGTAAAAGCAGCAACCACGCCACCGAGGTGGGCAGCCTTGCCCGCTGCAGCGATAATTACACGCATGCCGCGTTCTACCGCACAGGATGCCCAGAGGTCTACTTCGGCTGGCTTTCGATGTGCGCTTGCAACCTTCACTTCATAAGGAACGCCAAAGGCATCGAGTTGTTCCATGCACGGCTGCATTGCCGGCATATCACTTTCAGATCCCATGATAATTCCTACGAGAGGGATAGACTGTTCGCTCATATCGAACTCCTTTTCTGTGCGCGATGCTTCGCTTCGTCTTGTGTTCTTGTTGATTGTATCAAGTTAGTTCTGCTTGTTGCTGAAATCTTACGCTTGCTCACGTTCGCGAAGCTTTGCAAGGCGTCTTTTTCCGGGACAGCGGTCTTTGTCGGTGTGCCGAAACCAGCATTCAGCACAATCAATACACTCGCCTGTTTCTCGTCCTGCTTGGGCGTCATGAGCCCATTCGGGGTTGATAAGCATGCCTCGACCAATGTCGACTACATCAACTCCTGTTCGAGACAGAATGTCTTCAGCTAATGCAGGGCTTGTTATTCGATCAACCGTGAAGACGGGTGTTTTGATATTTTCAGCTGTAAGGGCATTCTTGATTTGCATAGCGCCGAAAATCAAATGTGAGTAAGGCCAGTCTGAGGGGGTGGGATCGTCGTTGAGGTCGAGGCATCCTCGCGACACATCCAGAAAATCTGCCCCCATGTTCACAAGTGCTTGAGCATGCGCGATTCCATCCGCAATGGTGGGTTCGTAGCATCCGAAGCGCGCACCGAGCGCCATGCGATCATCAATGACTTCTCGCACACCAGCGAACACCTCTTGCAAGAAAAAAGTGGGGTGCTGCCCGTAGGCATCGTTTCGAGTGTTGAGGCGTGTATTCAAGAACTGACTAATGAGATAGCCGTGCGCAGCATGAAGCTCGATGCCGTCATAGCCTATCAATGTTGCTCGACGCGCGGCATCAATAAAGGCTTGCTTTACTCGATTGATTTCTTCAAGCGATATTTCTGTGCCAACCACTTCGCGGTCGCGATAAAGCGCCGTGAAGTTGCTTGGGGAAAGATTGAGCTCGTTGATTCCCAGTAATCCAGCGTGGTGAATCTGAATAAAGATAGGAGCTCCTTCAGCATGCACAGCTTCAACAATTTGTTTGAGGGGCTCGATGTGCTCGTCGCTCCAAATGCCAAGCTGTTCGGGAGCCAGTTTTCCTTCGGGTGATACACAGGTTGCTTCTTGGATGACAAGTCCAGCACCGCCACGAGCAATTCTTCGATAATGCTCGATATGCTTTTCGTTTGCGAAACCTGCTTCGTCTGACCAACGAAACATAACAACCGGCGGCATGCAGATGCGATTGCGAAGTTGGGTGTAGCGAATGTCGAGTGGGGTAAACAAGCGCTCATAATTCGTTCCCATGAAAAACCTCCTACGTTTGTATGCGATGTCAGTATAGCGCTTGATGCCAGGAGTATTGTTTTTTAACGTGCCCAAGAGATAAAACTAAGCTACAAGCGTCGATTTTGCTTGACCGGGACCCTCCTAATCGCTAGAATATCGTTTCGTGCTTAACGCTTTAGGCTTTATGGTCGGGTAGCTCAGTTGGTAGAGCAGCGGACTGAAAATCCGCGTGTCGCCGGTTCAAGTCCGGCTCCGACCACCATTAAACTTACAGTAAACTTACAGTAAACTTACAGGTAGGCTCCTCGTTTGAGGAGTCTGTTTTTGTGTAAGGGACCCGAATTTTAGAGAGTTCGGTCCCAAATGGGACTAAAAGAGAAAAAGAGAAAAAAAGTATTCGTATAAGGCAAGGCGCTCTCCGCCATTTATAGTTTGAGCCTCCTCGCCCAAAACAGCTGCTTAGGCACACTTCCTCTCAAAAGTACTAAAAAGATAATTCTTTTGTGTCTCGAATAGACTCCCTTGAGCTACTTTGCTTTCTGGGTCGTATAAACTATTAAGAATATGCAGAAGAAGGAGGTCTCGCATGAAAGACGATGCTGCGAAAAGTGAAGTAAGAGAGCTTTTGGATGAAGAGCTTGACGAGGTAAGCGGTGGTTTACCTGGCTATGATGTGCGGGGCGAAGCCAAGCGTGAAGCGCATGCAACATGCGGGGGTGCTTGTAAAATCACCTTTGCCTGGTATTCAAAAGAACTACCTAAGTATTGCCCTAAATGTGGGGGCCCATTAGCTCTGCAGAGTTCTCTATAGATTCTTAAGCTAATAGCTTCACGAAAGCAACTCTTCAGAGAAAGGTCTCAAGATGACAGATAAACCTACTATCGCTCGTTACGAACTCAACGATGACGAACTAGACGGAGTAAGCGGAGGCGTTTCTGATGGTCCATGGGAAAATCCTCCTGACAGCAGGGCAACTTGCACAAGCTGCGGACACTCCTTTCCCTTTAGTACGCAAGGGATGGGAATACACCCTAAGTATTGCCCGGAGTGTGGAAGAGTAGGTCTAAGAGTTGAGCCTCTCTAGTGTCAGATGCTAAAACTTCAAAATCGTTGAGCTAACTATGAATACATATTGAAAAACAGGCGTTGCTGGTATTAGCAAAGGAGGAAGATTGTGGACGATAAAGAGCACAAAGCTGCATTTCAAGAACTGACTGATGACGAACTACAAGAGGTCAGTGGAGGAAAGAAAAAAACTGAAGATCAAGAGTATTGCAAAAAATGTGGATCGGAGTTGACTACTCCAAGCAGGGGCGGAAACCCAGAGTATTGCTCATATTGCATGAAAAATAAGAAATTACCCCTTATTTGATTTACGCAGATCACAAACGTGACCGAGAAAAAAATTGCCTCAAGAAGAGACAATTTTTAGTTTCGATTAAATAAGGTGAGACTTAATCAGCTTAGCTTAGCTTTCCTATCCAGACTACAATATCATTTACCACATCGGCCTCGACAGGTGTTCGTTGCGCATATTCCACATGCACCATCTGCGAAAAGGGAACTGTATCACCAATATATTCACCAAAAAGATGATTGAGCGTGGGATACGAAATGAATGTGGCGGCGGGGTGCACATCAAGCCCCTCTTGCCAAAGCGTATAGTCAGTCATATATACCTGACGGTCTTTCTCGCCTTGAAGAATCAAAACTGGAAGCTCATCGGCCAGGTGTAATGAGATAGTATCAATTTCATCAAACTCTTGCAGATAACTAGCCGGCATACCGAAAAGAGTTTCTTCGCTGCTCATCGTGTCTAAACTATTTGCTCTCTGGCGTTCTTGGTCCACAAAATCACGGATTTTTTTGGCATCATCGGCTTTGCCTGCCTGCTCCATTTCTTCGGCAAGCAGCAAATTTTGTTCAGCGCTTAGCTCCCATATGTTTCGTGCCGTTCCCGCCATGATAATGTATCCAGCACAGTTCGCTCCGTGGGAGTTGACATAGGAAAGCAAACTGCCTCCCATGCTGTGTCCCAGCAGGTAAACCCTGTCGCTGTCTATTCCGTCCCATGACTTTATCAGCTCCACTGCCGTAAGAGCATCTCTTGCTACTTCATCATCAAGAGTAATTGTGCCGCCATTTTCGGCAATAGCCGCTCCATGCGTGTAGGTGCGCTTATCGTATCGCAAAACCGCGATTCCTTTTTCAGCCAAAGCATAAGCTAAATCACGAAATACCGCATTGGCTCCAATGGTTGCGTTCATATCGCTTGGGCCGGAACCCTGCACTAAGACAATCGCTGCAGTGGGTGTACCATTCTTTGGCATGGTGAGCATTCCATCCAGCGGATAACCATCTCCGGCATCAATAGTCACTGCGGTTTCCGTTATTCTGTCAGGTAGAGTTGAAGAAGTCGTTGCCTCAATTTTTCCATTCCGATAGCGAAGTCCCGAGATTTGATTATTGCTGTCAAACACAATTCTTTGAATCAACGATGCGTTTTCAAACACAAGTGTCATTTCAATCGCTTCATATTCGCCTGATGTCATGCCAGTATAGGCGTCTGTTTCAATAAATGCCCCTGCCGAATCGACAAGCTGCGTCCAAGTTTCTTCCAGCTTTCCATCCACCGCACTGGTCATTGCATCATCCATCATTGCCATAGCAGCATCAATGTCGCTGGTGCTTAGGTATTCGGTAAATTGAACCGACAATGTATGTAGTTCTTCTACTCGTTCTTCTGATAAGACGGTTGCTTCCGGTTCCTGTGTTGGTTGCTGATTCTGACATCCAGCGCACAGCAGGACAAGTGAGAGAACGGTGCATAATAAAGCAATTTTTTTCATAGCCTTACTTTGCCTTTCCGTGAGCGTATTGTGTATAGGAATAGATTATGGGTATCACGACAAGCACCACTACAATCATAACAGTGACCGATATTTGAGCAGCAGCATTGGATAGCAGGAAGTTGCTCCCGATTAGCAGTGCGCCCCCGGCGATATACAGATACCCCGCCAGTCGATGAGTTTTGTTCCAATTATCCGCATCGGCTAATGTCCACGGCAGCTTGATGCCAAAGGTGTAGCTCTGTCTGCTTTTAGGCAGATAGTTTCCGATAATAATCAGCAGTATTCCTACAACCAAAGTGCAAAGCAAGACGATTGGAATGTTTGCTCCCATTGCAATGGAAAGTGTGACCGGCACAAGCACGATGGATAAAATCGGTATCAGCCAAATGCCAACTTGTCTGATTGCTTGTGATTGTCCTGCTTCTTTTGGATCGTTCAATAAACGCGCTTTCGAAAACAAGTTGATAGCCAGAAATACAACAGGGAGACCAAAGGCAGCAACCGCCTTATGAGCATAATTATCCGGCGTACCTGCACTGTTCCAGTGAATAGCAATCTGCTCTGGCAGTGAAGAATATACCACCACCGAAAAGATAATCGGCAACAGGCAAAGCAGTGAAGTGATCCAAAGTAAATCTTTATTCATGGTCGGTTCCTTCCTCGTCTTTTTTGAACTGCGAAATCCACATCATGATTTCTTCAAACACAGACAGATTCAGTTCATAGTAGATAAAGTTCTTGTATTTCGTTTCAAAGACCAAGTCTGCTTTTTTAAGCTGAGATAAATGATAGGAGATTGTTGCGCTTGTCATATCAAAGTGCTTTGCTATATCCCCGGCAGACATGCGCCCTTCTTTCAGCATCACAAGGATTTCTCTACGTACAGGGTCGGACAACGCTTTGAATGTTTCTGGAAATCCCATAAGAATCACCGCCTATCTAATTAGATAAACTTCTAATTAGATAGAAACACTACTTTTGTTGTTTGTCAATAACTATTTTGATGTTCTTCTAAATAGAAACCTCTTACCTCTCTCCAATAACTGTGGCAAGACAAAACCTGTCCTGGCCCCGTGCTGAATGCCGCCAAACAATAAAACCGCCGGATAGTAAGCTCGGGCTATAGGCAAGAAGGGGCTTCGGGCATAGCCATCCGATAAGGACCACTGGTTCGAACTGTTGGTTCTAAACGGGTTTTGATGTATCAAATCTGTTTCTGCGAGATGCCAAGGCTGAAAAGCATCAAGTCGCAAAATTGCTACCCGCTCGCAGTACGATCCAAATCTAGGTCAGAGGAGCGAAATCTATGTCAAATGCAACGATTTGTGGTTGTGGAACGGTCCATACGCGCTACTCGAAAAATGCTCAACCTTGTCATCAGGCATGTTGCAGAGCATGTTGTTCTCTCCCTAGACCCATCAACCACAAAACGTTCAATCTGACTTGAATTCTTGCTTTGCTGCCTTGATTTGTTCGAGTGAGGTCGTCCAATAGGTATATCGTTTTTTCGAGAATTAACCACCTATTTTTTGAAAATAAACCAGGCTTTATTGCTCTTGCTGCACAGCTCTAGGCAATAGACCGAAAATCCGCGTGTCAAGAGCCCGGCTCCGACCACCATCTTTTAAAGAAGCATCTTAGAGTTTCTGTTAGCCAACAGAAACTATTTCCCGAAACCAAAAAGCTGATATTTTGTATCTGGTCAGCGAAAACTTTCGCTAATGAAAAGACAAGATGCGCAATTCGTGAGATACTGAAACATGTTTGTTACCGCAAGACGGTATCGATGCTAAGAGCTTGACATAGCAGTGGAGGTTTCTTATGAAGAAAACTAAGCTAAATATAGTATTAAGCTATCTGTTAGCTATTGTATTGGCAATATGTTTGGTTCCTATATATGCCTACGCAGAAGAGCCTGAGTCAGCAGATGCGGGTACTAAGGAGAACAATCTTCCTGCAAACAATAACGAAACAGACGATACAAAAACTAACTCAATAATAGACGATTCTACTACGAGTGATATTGATAAAAGCCTCCTCACTACAACCCCCAGCGAATCAGATACGACAGAGTTAGGCATGCAAGGAAGCGTGACCACTCAAGCTGTTCCAGAGGAAATTGTTAGTTTCGAAAACACCGAGAAGGGCCAATTCAAAAATAACCTTGATGCGTGGCTTTTGGCAAAAGGGAAAAGTATGAAGATGTCAAAACACTGAGCATCACGGGCGTAATGAATCAAGAGGATTTTGATAATCTGTGCGAACTTCCCTTCAATGCGGACGGTATAAATTTAGAGGGGACATATCTCGAGGATGTGGATGTTTCGCCAATCGCTAAGCTGAAGCATTTAAGTCTCGCGCATCTATCTGAGACGGGAATAAAAGGCGACCTCGCAGTCTTCAATAACCTACCAATGCTTCAGTCCTTGCAACTTTCCGGGAACAAAACTATCAAGGGAAAGTTGTCAGATTTAAACAATCTACAATTCCTTAGTAATCTTCAGCTGGTGGGTCAAGATGTCTTGGGAAACTTGGCAGACCTCAAGCCAAACCAAGAGCTAGTATTGGTCTTGCTTTCGGATACTCCGGTTACCGGAAGTATTGCAGACCTGACCTCGCTTCCTAATCTTCGCCATCTGTTTCTTAAAAATACCCAGGTATCAGGCTCATTGTCTGACCTCTTAAGTAATAACATCTTGGTTCAAATTGACCTGAGCAACACACCAGTGCAGGGAAAGCTTACTGATTTAGCAAACAAGAGCAATTTGGATTTGCTGTATTTGGCTGACACGCAAGTAAGTGGCAATCTCAAAGATCTTAAGTCCTTCGCCACTGATTTGAAGCTACTCGATTTATCAAACACGCTGGTGGAGGGTGATATTGCGTCTTTAGTTGATATTCCATTGATTACCGATGCTAATCTAGAGAATATCCAGGTTTATGGCGATATAGGTTCGATAAAGAATCTTTCCTTAATCCGATCGCTAAACTTGAATTACACGCAGGTGGAGGGAGATATCGCACAAATCGCTAACACGGTAAGCCTCAGAGAGTTACAGCTTCGTGAAACCAAGGCAGTGGGAGACGTGAGCAGCTTCAGTAATCTGGATTCGCTTAATACGATCGACATAGGATCTACTCAGGTGGCAGGAGATGTCAGTGCGCTTGAAGGATTGCTCTATCTTCAGGTGCTCTACGCTTCGAACACGTCGTTGGGTGGAAATCTCGCTTCGCTTTCTGCCGCAAACAATCTCATGCTTCTTGATGCTTCACGAACAAACATCGTGGGAGACATAGCGAGCTTGAAGGACCTGCCCAATATTTATGTAATTGCCCTAAAAGAAACAGGGGTTTATGGCGATCTTGCTTCGCTTAAAAACCTCGTCCTTTTGAGGCAGTTAGATTTAAGTAAAACGCATATTTACGGGAATGCAGCTGAGCTCTTGAAATTGGTTGACCTTGTTAGTCTAGATTTGTCGGAAGTAAACATAGTTATGCCGGCACGTACCCTCGACGCTTTTCCGCATACTGCAGAGGTTCCCTTTAAAGATCACACCTCAGCAACGATTGCTCCCCAAAACCTGAAAGGCGGCAGCTACAATCCTGCTCAGGGTACGGTAACCTGGAATGTGCCTGCCTCTGCTACGGATACCTTAAGCTACTCGTTTGCTACAACGGTAAGCATTGGCCAAACAACAGGAACATATTCAGGTAGCTTAGTGCAACCATTAGCTCCAAGCAGTAATAAGGCTTTAGCGCCTACGGGGGATTCTCATGCAGGTCTTCTGATTGCTCCACTTATTTTGAGCGCTCTATTGATGGCGGCACTGGCAATACGCAACAGGCATAAAGAAGCCATTAAGAGAGTTAGATAGTTTTAGAAGCTGACAGAGTGGATAAGACAGAAGCTTGAGTCTTGCTCGCTCTGTCCAGGCTCCTTGTGGTGTCACCTAAAGAAACGAAGGCTGCCCCGAATAGTTTAGAGGCGCTCTCCTCGGTTTGCTATTGAGCTATATATACTCGCGTTTCGTAGGGGCGTACTGTGAAGGAATTTGCCTCCACCGGATTGCTTTCATAATTTGAGAGAAGCAACTGTGCCCTACTCAAATCGAAGCCTTTAGGAGAGGTAAAGGTTTTGCTCTTCTCGCCGAAGTAGCAAACAACCAAGAGCTTAACGCCCTCATGCTCACGTTCATACACATAGAAAGACGAGCTATGCGAGAAGTGTTCCATATAGCTTCCCCAAATAATTACAGGGTGTTGCTTGCGAAGAGCTAAAGCCTTTCGGTAAAAATGAAGGAGCGAGTTTTCGTCCGCTTCAGCCTGCTCAACATTAATTTCAGTATAGTTTGGGTTAACTGAAAACCAAGGCTCTCCAGTACTAAATCCAGCGTGGGTGTTAGCGTTCCATTGCATGGGCGTGCGTGCAGACTCTCTGCTTGCTCGGTTGATGAGGCCCATCTTCTTTTCTTCAGATTGTCTTGCACGCTTGCGATACTCATTAATGGTCATGACGTCGCGATAGTCGTCGATGTTGCTAAGGGCAATATTGGTCATACCAATCTCTTGGCCCTGATAGATGAAGGGAGTCCCCTGTTGAAACAGGTAAGATGCGGCAAGCATCTTTCCGCTTTCCACACGATACTCCTCGCTGCCATAACGACTAATTATTCGCGGGTGATCGTGATTTTCGAGATAGAGCGTGTTCCAAGCCTTGCCATCCAGAGCATGCTGCCATTTTGAGAAGGCTCGCTTGAGTCTTCTCAGTGAGAAAGGCAGCGGGATGTAGTCTATGAACAAGCAATCCGCTTCCATATGCTGAAAATGAAACATCAAATCGAGAGGTCTATTGCCGCGCTCGTCAATATAGGGCAGAGCCGTTTTAGGTGTCATCATGGGCGCTTCGCCAATGGTAATGCAGTCATAATGGTCAAGTACATCACGCTTGAACTCGTCCAAATATTTGTGGATATTGGGACCGTTGCTGTAATACTTAAGGCCAGCGGCACGAGGCATGAAGTACTGATTTGGCAAACCGGGTTCTTTTGATATGAAAGTAATGACATCCTCACGAAAGCCGTCAACGCCTTTGTCGAGCCAAAAACGCATGATGTCCTTAACCTCTTCACGCACCCGAGGATTGTCCATATTAAGATCAGCCTGCTTCTTAGCAAAGATATGTAGGTAGTACTCATCGATCTGTGCGTTGTATTCCCAAGCTTTTCCCTCAAAGAGGCTATCCCAGTTGTTGGGGAGCTTGCCGCCAGGTCGTCCTTTTCTCCAGATGTAGTAATCATGGTAGGGGCTCGTAGGGTCTTCAACGCCTGCCTTGAACCACGCGTGCTCGGTGGAGCTGTGATTAACCACCAAATCCATGATGACACGAAGACCGCGGTTATGCGCCTCGTTCAACACCTGATCAAATGCTTCCATAGTTCCGTATTCCGGGGAAATCTGCCGATAGTCGGCCACATCATATCCGTAGTCGGCATTGGGGGATACATACAGGGGGCTAAACCAGATGCCATCGACGCCAAGGCTTTTAATGTAGTCGAGCTTTTCGAGAACACCGTAGAGGTCGCCAATGCCGTCGCCGTTGCCATCCATAAAGCTGCGAGGCCAAATTTGGTAAAAACTCATTGACTTGTACCAGTCTGTATCCCTCACAACAATCGCCCCTCTCAACTTTCGACTTTGACCCTACTTCTGCTTTGCTGAATCTGTCAGATTGTCAGTACTCCCTCGATAGTTGCACGTCACATTCTTCGCGGGTTATTTTTCCTTCGTTGTATTGAGCCATGACCCCTGCATCTTTGGTTGCTAGCTTGTAGCGAGTCCAGATAAGTATGCACAAGCCACCTCCTATTGCAGGGAGCAAGGCATACACTGCCCAAAGCGCTGCGAGTGCAGGCTCGCTTTGAGTAACGCCAAGGGCAGCGAGTTCTGCAAAGCTTTCGGCAGACACGCTTTGCCACCCAAACATTCCAAGGACGGCTATGCCTAGGGCACCCGATAAGGCAGAGGTGAGCTTCATAGTAAAGGTCTGAGTAGCAAAGGTGATGCCTTTTGCTGCTGTACCGGTTTTGTATTGTCCGTACTCAGCGCAGTCGGGAGTGAACATAAACTGCAGTACCGTGACACCTCCATAAGCAAAACCTCTTATTACCGACAATATAAGATGTGGCACCAGTAATGGGCCTATTAACCAAACGATGGTTGAGAGAACAAAGAAGACAATTGCGCAGGCTTGAATCATTTTGTATTTGTCGAATCTTCTCAGAAGCATCGGCAGGAAGAATGAAAGCAAGACAGCGGGCACAAAGGCAATAGCAGCAATTAGTGTAGCCAACAGTGCGCTATCAAAGAGGTAAAACGTTGCAAACTGCAGTACGCTTTGTGCGGTATTGAGACCGTGAATACAAGTAAGTCCCCCAAAAAATATGAGTAGATATTTATTCTTTGCCAGATAACTGAGCATTTGGCGAATGCTGTAGCTTTTGTCCTTGCTGCGGTCTGCAAGCATGTGCTCTTTGCAAAAGATGCATAGCCACAGCATGGTCACGAAAGCAAGCGCAACAACAATCTGAGATATGGTTGTAAACGACATGCCCACCGCTTCAGAGGGTAAAACGAATCCCATGCCGAGCACGGTTAGCGTGCCAAGGTAGGCAAAAACCCTGCTTTTCGCCATTAGGTCGGTGCGCTCTTCTTGCACATTCGTAAGGGTGGTTACGAGGCCATAAAGGGGAACATCACTTAAGGTGTAGGCAGTGTCAAATATGATGTATGCCACGGCAAACCAGATGAGCTTAGACCCTATGCCCAGGCTTTGTGGAATCCCAAACAAGAGCAGGGTAGCAACGAGTATTATTGGCAGAGAAAGCCTTAGCCAAGGGATAAACTTTCCACCTCGTTTGAATTTTATTTTGTCGATAAGCATGCCAAAAATGACATCGTTCACGGCATCCCAAATCTTTACCACAATAAGGATGCCTGCAGTTGCTAAGGCATCAAGCCCACTTAAGAGCAAATAAGTAGGGAGAAACATAAAGACTAGCGTGTAAATCATGTTTTGGCCCGTAAAGTAAGTCCAATAAGCCGCGCGCTCTTTTTTGTTTGTTTTCCAGCTGCTGCGATCGATGGTTTTTCTCACGGGTGCTCCCTAAAAGTTGCTGGCATAGGACACGTGTCGATACTGGCATTCTACCTTCTATGCCTTGTCTGCAAAAGCTTGAACGACGTTTTTAGGGGGTACTGTTGCCGAGCTACTTCGGCCGCATGCCTCATCCTCATGCAAAAGGTAGCGTCGTAGTTCTGTCGAGGAGGGCGACCGCGCTACCATCTTTTTCTTCGGCTTATAGGACAAAAAGTGTGTCCGTTTTTGGGGTATCACCACAGGTGGTACCCCCTTTTTAGGTCGTTTAAAATCTAGAAACCAAATTTCTCACT
>JBMNSJ010000021.1:0-31860 GCA_050945135.1 Raoultibacter sp. | reverse complement strand
AAAAAAAATGGCGCAGAAACAATTCCTAACAAGAAATCATTCCTACGCCACCTTGTGCGTGTTCAAAACTCTCTAAGTAGAACCACTCGAGAGAACGACAAATCTTTACAGGTCGTAATACATGTCAAACTCAACCGCTTGAGGCAGTTGATTGTAGTACGCTGATTCTCCACGCCTTTTATCAATCCAAATATCTATCAGACGCTGAGGGAATACGCCGCCTTCAGTCAAGAACGCGTGATCCTCTTCAAGGGCATCAAGCGCTTCGTCAAGCGTGCGAGGAAGTTGCTTGATGGTCTTTTGCTCTTCAGGCGTCAAATTGTATAGGTTAAAGTCGTAGGGACCATAACCAGCTTTGCTTGGATCAATTTTCTTTTGGATGCCATCAAGACCGGCCATCAGAATAGCTGCAAAACAGTAGTAAGGATTGCAGGTTCCATCGGGGCTGCGGAGCTCGAAACGCTTTTGGTGTGGCGCCTTTGCATAGGCAGGGATGCGAACGATGCTGCTGCGGTTTGAGGTTGCATAACCAATGGTAACCGGAGCTTCGTATCCTGGAACAAGACGCTTATAGGAGTTCGTGCTTGGGTTAGTAAATGCACAAAGGGCACGAGCATGAGTCATCAAGCCGCCGATAAAGTAGAGAGCAGTTTCGCTAAGCTGTGAGTACCCGTTCTCGTCATAGAAAATTGGCTCACCATCTTTGAAAAGATGCATGTGCACATGCATGCCATTTCCTGCTTCAGCAAAAATTGGCTTAGGCATGAAGGTAGCCGTTTTGTTTTCTGCAACAGCTAAATTCTTGATGAGGTATTTGGTCATCATGGTTTTATCGGCCATCTCAAGCATGGGACCCATTTCGACTTCGATCTCGAGCTGACCAGGACCGCCAACTTCATGATGATGATATTTTACGAGAATGCCCTGCTTTTCCATCATCATGCTCACACGCGAGCGAAAACCGCTGAGGGTATCCATCGGTGGAGCCATGTGGTAGCCACCCTTCAATGGCATCTTGAATCCAAGATTGTGCTCGCCTTCGCCAGTATTCCATTCTGCCTGCTCGGCATCAACATAATATCCTGATGAGTTTGGCTTCACTTCGTAGCTTACATGATCAAATACATAGAATTCAAATTCGGGGCCAACACGCATCTCGTCTGCAATGCCAAGTTTTTTCATATACTCTTCTGCATGAACAGCAACATTGCGTGGGTCTTGGTCAAATCGACGATTATTCGGAAGATCAATAACGAATACGTCTCCAATCATCGCAAGAGTAGGAACCTCGGCAAACTCGTCAACGTACGCACTCTTCAAATCGGGCACGAAAACCATATCGCTTTTCTCAATAGGGGCAAAGCCGTAGTTTGAACCATCGAAGCCAACACCGCTCTCCATGGTTTCTTCGGTAAGCCTTTCGATGGGCATAGTTAAGTGACGCCAACGTCCCTCAAGGTCAATCATCATGAAATCAACCATCTTGATATCATTTTCTGTGCAAAACTTCTTAGTTTGCTCGAGCGTTTCAAACATTGTAGACCCCTGTTCTTGTGCCTATGCTTTGTCAAATTAAAGGTACATACTCATTAATACCATGGACATTATAGTGCTCTACGCCTTGTTGACGACACTTTTTCTGCTATACGGTGTAGAAGATTCATTGACTAACCAAATTTCGTTTCCTTTCGCCTATCTCGCCCGATAAGCTTATGGCGCTTCGACCAAATCCAATTACTTCGTTGTTTCAGCACACCAACACAACGACCGCCCAGCAGCAGGTCGTAGAATCGCAGAATCCACAAACAGAGACTGAAGAAATCTTAGGGTATTGAAAGAACCACTTTGCCTTTTGCGTGCTCTTCGAGGAAGTAGCGAAAAGCATCCTTGGCTTCGCTTAAGGGATAGCAGTGATCAATTACCGGCACGACCTTACCCTCTTCGAGAAACTCAGCCATTGTTTGTAAATCGCCCTTAATTGACTGATCAGCTAAAAGCATTACTAAGTCTTTGCCGCCATCTTTATTTGCCTTCGAGCGCGATAGGGCCACCTGTAGTAAAGCAAGGGTTGTCGCATAACCGATAACTACGCACAATCCGCCTGGTTTCAAAGGGTAGGTACGTGCAGCCATCGATTGATTTGCTGCAATATCGAGCATCAAGTCGTACTTGTTTGACTCTTTTGCAAAGTTTTCCTCTTCGTAATTAATGACATGGTCGGCACCAATGCTTTTGACCATTTCTAGATTCTTACCGCTGCATACTCCCGTAACTTCGGCGCCTAAGGCTTTCGCAATCTGCACAGCAAAGGTACCAACGCCACCAGAAGCACCGTTGATTAGTACCTGCATCCCCTCAGAAACCTGACCATAGTTTCGCAGCCCCTGTAAAGCAGTTACGGCTGCCATGGGTACGGCAGCTGCTTGCTCAAAGGTGATATTGGCTGGCTTCTTTACAATCGTGCTTCTTTTAGCACAGACATACTCCGCAAAAGCATTGTCGCCATAACCTCCGGCGACACAACAAAACACCTCATCGCCAACCTCAAAATCGGTTTCTCCCTCGCCTAGCTCTTCGATGACCCCCGCAACATCTGCTCCTAAAAGCTTATTCTCAGGGATAAGATAGCCCTCTCGCAAACGCGTCAACGCAGGTTTGCCGGCTAAACGACGAATGTCGTGTGAATTAATTGAAGACGCATGATTTCGAATTAAGGCCTCGCCAGGTCCGGGGCTTGGTTTTTCAACATCAGCATACTCAAGACCCTCATAGGTCCCATAGTTATTACGGATGACAGCTTTCATAGGGTTTTCCCTTTCCGTTGCATGCGTGCACTTCCGTGTGCGAGGCTCGATTTTCGTCATTATTATACGCAAAGGTTTGAGTGAGCGCCCCAAAGAATATAGCTCGCCTTGTATTTCACATCTTATTGAGTTATCCCAGGTTTTCACATGTGAAGAAATCATCGCGTATAACTTTTAAAACAATTTGTAAGTTCAGCTAAGGTAGACTTCATCAAACAATGTAATTCCTGCCCTTTGTTACCCGCGCTACCGTACATGTCATGTCATTCGATAGTACTTTCGAGAAAGCGAGCACATCATGCAGATTGTCACGGATTCTTCTGTCATGCTCTCGACTGCGGAAGGGCGCGAACGCGGCCTTGTCGTACTTCCCTTAAGCGTTTCTGTCTCCGGAAAAACCTGGCTTGAATACGACGAAATATCCCCAGAGGATTTCATGAATCTTGTTCGCCAAGGTGATGTCCCAACAAGCTCATCACCCCCTGCTGGACTAACCATTAATGCCTATGATACCGACGAAGAGGTAATTCATATCACGATGGCTGATGGCCTTTCGGGATCTTACGAAGTTGCTTGCGGTCTTCAGCCCCAGGCTAAACACCCCGAACGTGTTCATATTCTCAACTCGAGGACTCTCTGTGTTCCTCATCGCGTGCTCGTTTATCACGCACGCAATCTAGCAAAAGAGGGCCACAAGCCGCACGATATTCTCGACAAGCTCAAAGGGATGGTTGATTCTGCCCACTCCTATCTTATTCCTGAAGACTTCGACTTCTTACGCCGCGGTGGACGACTGACTCCCCTTGCGGCAAAAGTGGTCACCATGATAAAAGCTGTACCCGTTATGGAACAAACCCCTGATGGAAAGCGCCTTGAACGATTCACCATCACCCGTGCCTTCGAAAAAGCCATACACGCGATTATCGAAGATTTAAAGAAGCGCAAAATCAATGATAACTTTTATATCGGCATAAGCCATGCCGATAACACACCACATGCCACAAAAGCTGGAGACATGATTGCTAAGGCATTCCCACGCTGCCGGCAGGGCATTTTTGGTTTGAGTCCCGCTTTCATAACCCAGGGAGGACCTGGTTGTGTAGCGATACAGGCAATTGATATACGAAGTTGCCCAGGAATTGAGCTTAGCTAGAGGAACTTTTTATGGAACGGATACATCAGCAACACAAATATGTGGTGAGCAAGCTCTGTCTCTTTTTCTCACTATTTGTATGCGCGCTTGTACTGTTCTGTCTACTTGGCTGCACGCAAAGCAGCCCCGAAACAAACCAGAACAATTCGCTTACTACTCATCCTGAATCCTACGATGCCATCTATGACGCAATCGAAGAAATTCGAGCACGCAACGAATCATCTGGTGTGGTACAAAATGGCGAGATACTTCTTGAAGATGCAGCCACAGGCACAGAGAGCATTTCTGCGCTTTCAACAGACCTCAGCGCTTCCGCATCGAGAGCCGACAGTTTCTCGCAAACCAATGTGCAAGTCGAGGGAATCGATGAAGGGGATTCTGTCAAAAACGACGGAGAATTCATCTACCTTATTTCTAACTCTGACGTCGTAATCGCACGCGCAGATGGCGGCAATACCGCAGAGGTCTCACGCATCCCCATGAACACCAAAACTGTGGACAAAAGTGCCGAAAGCGAGAACAAGCTATATCCAAGTGAAATCTATATCCATGACAACACACTGTTGGTAGTCTACTCCTACCGCCCCGAATACTTTGAGGAGCTCGAATCCGATGACAGCAGCTACGCTGGATCTTTTCCTTCGCTCTATAAAACAATTAGCGAAGTTGCCTGTTTTGACGTATCGGACCGAGATAATCCTCGCTACCTTGCAAGCTTTGGGCAAGATGGTTCTTTAAGCTCTTCACGCTTGCAGGATGGTGTTCTTTATCTTGTAACTAACCATTACATTTCTTTTTCTAACGAGATTGCACGCGACAAACCAGAAACATATATACCCTTAAGCTACACCGCTGACCAAACTGAAGTCCTTCCCGCCCCAAACATTTACCTGCTTCCGCAGGGTGACACCATCACGTATACGGTGCTCAGTTCAATTGATGTTTCTGAGCTCAATCGCGTTGACACCGCGTCGGTCCTTGGCGCGAATGACACCGTTTACATGAGCGAACAAAGTCTCTATTTAGCAGGGCAAACGTATGAAGAAGTGGAACTCAACTCGTACAAAGACGGTTCATTTACTGTCACCGAGTATGAAAACAAGCACAGCACTAACCTCGTCAAATTTAGCCTCGACAAAGGTACTCTTTCTTTTGTCGCCGACACACGCGTCGACGGTTCTTTGCTCAATCAGTTTTCACTCGATGAATACAAGGACCATCTTCGCTTAGTAGTCACAGCCGATGGCTACCAGTACCGAACACTCGATGATGGCACAAGTACAGTCTATGACTATCAAACATCTGAACCTGGCTCAACGAGTAACGCTCTCTACATTCTCGACAGTGCCCTAAACCAAACGGGAAGCATTGAAGGTCTTGGTGAAGACGAGCGAATTTATTCTGCACGCTTTATGGGAGAAATTGGTTATTTCGTCACCTTCCGCAACGTTGATCCCCTCTTTGCGGTTGACTTATCTGATTCGAGCAATCCTTCGATTAAAAGTGCCCTGAAGATTCCTGGATTCTCCAACTATCTTCATCCCTATAGCGAGAATCGCCTTCTTGGCTTAGGCATGGCTGCAGATAGCTCAGGACTCACTTCTGGATTAAAGCTGAGCATGTTCGATACAAGCAACCCCTACGATGTCACAGAAAAACACCTTACTCACCTTGACGATGCTTACTCGGAAGCGCAATACAACCACAAAGCCGCCCTCGTCGATGAAGCAAAGAACCTGATATGCTTTCCCGGTTCAAGCAACTATCACGTATACGGTTACTCAGATGATGAAGGATTCTATCTACGAAAAGACCTCGTTCAAACGAGCGACTCGTATTACTCTTCACAACGAGCACTCTATATAGACGATTACCTGTATATCGTTTACGCTCACGGAATCGATGTTTACACGCTTGACTCTTTAGATAACGCTGGAAATCTAAGCTTGCCTGTTGATGAACCAGCATACCAACCAATCCGCCCCCTCAGCACCGAGTAAGGATTTCAAAAATGGAAGAACAGCGTATTCTAAAAAAGGCACATATCCAGTTTATTTTGGCGGCAGCATTCACTTTTGGCTTTATCACCCTGCTTCAGTTCACTCCAATGCCCTGGTTCTTCCTTGTGCTCATCGCAATGCATGTTGGAATTGCCTTGTTTATCATAAGCAAGCGCAGCTTCCGCTCTATCAAACTCGACGTGAGTCGTTTTTATCGAACTCAATACCTCCTCCTGCTCCCCTACCTTCTGGTTATGCTTTACACTTTTGCCTCTCGAGCAGGTATTATTCCTGTTTTTGAAGAAGCAAAGTCTATCTTCGTTTTGGTATACAGCGCATGCTGCATGATTGTCACCATCTGTAATTATCTGTGCATGAAAAAGAATCTGGAATCACAACTTGAAGAGAATTCCGGTGCTGCTGAAATTACTTGCAACTAGCTCGTCGTCGGCCTTTTTCGCACATAAGACCTGATAAGTCTATCGCACCCTCGGTTTTGTGGTACATTTAGCTACGCTCTAACACTAGGAAGGCAGTTTCGGGAGGACCGAATTGAATATTACGCAACTCCAATATTTTGTTGCGACCGTTCGTGCACGAAGTTATTCAGAGGCAGCTCATGAATTGTTTATATCGCCACAGGCCATTTCAAAAGCCATTGGCGATCTTGAACGTGAACTAGGAGTAAGCCTTCTTGCACGTGGCAGAAAAGAAGTGGTGCTTACCTCATTTGGCGAACTCTTTTTCGAAAAAGCCAATGAGCTTGTCTTCGATTTTGCCGATTTAAGCACTCTCGCACAATCTCACCAGGAGGGTTCAGCCGATAGCGGAGTTCTCAATATTGCTGTCGCAAGCTCGCCTTACCAGGGAGAATTAATCAACCACGAAGCCTTCGAGGCTTTCCGAAATACCTACCCCGACATCAGCCTTACCTTAGTTCTCAAGTCGAGTGGTTCCTGCCTTTCAGCATTTCTTGCTGAGATCGTCGATGCTGCAATAATCCTGGGTCGCACTAAAAATCCTGAACAGCCCTGTATTCGACTGTATTCTCTTGCTCCTTCGGTAATTCTGTCGAAAAACCATCCGCTTGCACATAAAGAGGCCGTCTCTTTCGAAGACCTTCGCGACATGAAAGTTGCTCGCCCCGACGACCTTCATTTTAGTCACCAAGAAATCGAGCGTCAGTTCAAAAAACGTCGTTGCAACTTTAGCTACGTTGATATTCCTCCCTTTGTTGAAGAATATCAACGCTTCTTCGACGAAGAGCACGGTGTTATGTTTACAACTGGCGACCAGCGTCTTCAAGAACTTTATTCCAACATTGTCATTCGTCCTCTTAACGAGCACGACCGCTTTCTTATTCCCGTATGCCTTGTGCGTCCCGAAACGCGAAAGAATGAGGCTCTCACGAGTTTTGAAACCTATCTGACAAAGGTGTTTGCCGACCGTCAGTTTACAAGCGAAGGCATATATCAAAGAGAAATTACAAAACCCGAGCCGAACAATTCCTCTCAGTAGTGGCCTCGAAGCCCAATCGCTCGGGCAAGAAAACCCTTACACACGCTTTGTGCTATACTGTGTCCCGAAATTTCGAAGGGATGTTGCCTGAGCTTTGACCCTTGTCGGGCTCATTAAATATGGCTTTGCGTATGTTCAAAGATATGGAAAAAAGAACTCTTGCTGGGGTCATAGTGTATGCCGTGCTTTTGTGCGCATACCTTATCTACGATATTGCCGGGCTTGTTCAGCACTCTGCTGCCTTTGTTACCCCCCTCGTCATCATTGCGTTTGTCGTCATGATTGCGATTCTCTTCAATCGTGAGCGTGTCGAGAAAAAAATCGACGCTCATATGAGCATCCTCAAGCCACTTCTCTGTATTACACTGCCCTGCATTGGATTCTTCTTATTAGAACGATCCTACAATGATTTCATTCTTGGTCTTTCGGGCTATTACATCTTTATAAACCTGTGCATAGTTGCTCTGCTGTTTGCCCTATTCTTTTTCGCAGGTCAGCAATCTAAAACTTCTGCAATCGTATTTATGATTTGCTGCTTCCTTATTGGAATTGCTAACTACTTCGTGGTTGTCTTCAAGGGACAGCCTGTTGTGCCCGCTGATCTTTTCGCTCTTAACACTGCCGCGTCGGTCAGCGGAGGATACACCTATGCAATTACTGATAATGTCGTAATAGCCTTCCTAGTCTTGTGCTTTACCTGTTTGCTAATTTCTTTTCTTCCAAAAGCAAAGCTAAACCGCCGAGCCGGACTTGCAAACAGCAGTGTCGCCCTTTGTTGCCTTCTTGTATTTGGCTTCTGGTACTCAGACCACGATATCGAAGAGGCTTATGGAGTAGAAGTTGATGTTTGGAGCACGAAAGAATCTTACAAGTCGCAGGGCTCTATTCTGTGCTTTTTAAAGAGGGTGCAAGACCTTAGCCCAAGCCCACCTTCCGATTACTCACCCGAAACGGCACGCGAGCTAATTGCCAGCTACACTCAGGGAAATGTTGCGCAGAGCGATTCCTCATATTCTGCCATGTTGTCCGAAGGCCTTGAGCTTGCCGATTATTCAATGGTTCTTGGCAATACCGAGTCAACACTGACTCCTTCTGTCGTTGTAGTAATGAATGAAACTTTTTCCGATCTGACTGATTACGAAATCTTACGTGACACCTATTCGGGACCAACCTACTATCAGTCAATCAATGATGCCGCCCTCAAGGGCACTGCCTACGTATCAGCTATGGCTGGAGGAACCTGTAATTCAGAGTTTGAACTACTCGCGGGAGCAAGCATGGGAAGCCTTGGTGGTGGTGTATATCCCTACGTGCTCTACGATCTTGAGGGTACGCAAAACCTCCCCAGCTATTTCAAAGACCTTGGTTACGAAACAACAGCTATTCATCCTGCAGAGGGAACCAATTGGCGGCGCTCGCTCGTATACAGCCAAATGGGCTTTGATCAATTCTATGACATCGCCGCTTTCGAGAATGCAGACACCCTGCGCAATCTCACTACCGACAAAGCAACCTATGATGTGGTGCTAGATAAGCTTTATACAAGTGATGCTCCACAATTTATCTTTGATGTCACCATCCAAAATCACAGCGGTTATCAAACAGGCCTTATTCCTGAGGATATGCAAATCAGCACCTCTATCGATGGCGTAGAATACCCTGAACTCAACGAATACATCAGCTGCATTAATCAAGCAGACCAAGACCTTGCCTATCTCATTGATGGTCTTAATGCACTCGACCGTCCTGTCGTTCTTTGCTTCTTTGGAGACCATCAACCCGATCTTGCCGATTGGCTTGCCGAAACAGAGTACGGAAAAGATGTCAGCGATTTCGAACTCGATGAGGTCCAAAGCCGCTATCGAGTTCCCTACATGATTTGGAAAAATTACGACAAAGCAAATCAGCCAACATCAGTAGAGGCAAGCGAGATACCGCAAGATACCGTGGTTGACTTTGTAGAAACCGCCACGCCTTCTACTCCCACCACAGCCACCGACACAAGCCTCAACTACCTTGGAGCGCTCGTGGTGAGCGAAGCCGGACTTCCTCTCACTGATTACCAGCGCTTTGTTCTTTCCCTGAGGTCTGCCATGCCCGCAATTAATCTCAATGGCTACATGGACGAAGCTGGCATATGGCACTGGATTGGCGAAGAAAGCGCTGCTTCGCAGGTCTTTCATGATTATGCCATCGTCCAATATGATGCCCTCTTTAACAAGGAAGTTGAAACCATCGCTTACGCTCGCGACTAGTCTTTGCGGCATAGGCTCGTACACAAAGCTTGCCTCCACCAGAAAGTAACGCGTAGGAAACCGTGCGGCAAATGAGGTAGTTGCCTCTTCAAAGTCCACTCGTTTCCAGGTAAAATACCCTGTAACCCCGGATGAGAAAACGAGTGATTATTTCTTAGCTAGGCAAGAGTAAATCTGGGTACGTAATCGCGAATCAATCAACGTGGAGCCCTTCATGAAAAGGACTGCTAAGCCATCTCTCGGTATTAAATTCTCTGCCGTTATCATGTGCATAGGTCTCCTTATTGGTGCCCTCATCATTGTCATTAGCTCTCAGTTATATTCGCAACAACTCAACGAGCGATACACAAAAACAAGGTATAGCACTCATCGAAACAGCTGCGTCGTTGACTAACTGGGATCGCGTGGCACACTACGCTCAAAGCCTTGAAACCGATGAAGAGTACCAAACCACGCTAGAGCGTATGAGGCTCTGCGTGAATTCTGGCGAAGCTAAATATCTCTACGTTATGATGCCTTACGAGGGTAAATGTCTCTTTATCTATGACACTGACGAAACCGACGGACATCTTTCTTTAGGCGAAACCATTGAATGGGAAGAGATGTTTGAGGATAAAGGAGATGAGCTTTCTAAGGGCTCTACGGTAGAACCGTTTATTGCAAAAGATGCAGATGAGGAGCTTTTTACTATTTGCATTCCTTTCACAGATTCCAGCGGGAATTTTGTTGCCTATATGGGAGTCGGTTATTCGCTTGATTTCATTGTTAACGAAGAATGGGCTTTTGTGGGGCAGCTTATTGCCGTCACCGTCTTTATCGCTTTCGTTATGACAATGATACTTTTAGCGCTTTTACGCACCGTCGTTGTAGCACCCATTGGAAACATCGCTCAAGCAGCAAACAGTTATCTCGATGATGGAGAGAGCGAGATTTCTGACACCAACACGCTTACCGAACTCAATATTAAAACTCACGATGAACTTCAAAATCTTTCTGAATCACTCAAACGCATGGAAAGAAAGCTGCGTGAATACGTGGTTCATCTTGAGGAGGTAACTCTCAAAGCAGAAACAGACTTGATGACTGGGCATCTTAATCGAGAAGCTTTTGAGCGTCGTGTTGAAAAAGCCCTCCTCGATAAAAAACTCGAGGGCTACCTTGTATTTATGATGATAGATCTTGATTGGTTTAAAGGCATCAACGACACCTTTGGCCATCAAGTGGGAGATGAGGTGTTGATAGGCTGCGCAGATGCGATTAAATCTTGTTTCAGAGAATCTGACTATGTCTCTCGCGTGGGTGGCGACGAGTTTGCAGTGTTCTTCACCTGCCCTGCTTCGCTCGCAGAAGTAGACAGGCGAGCTTCTCAGCTATGCGAGACCATCCGAGCTCTCGAGTTCAGCGACGGCGCAAAGATAACTATCAGCATTGGTGTAACGGTAATTTCTAGCTTCGAAAGCGTCAGCTATCAAGAGCTCTACATTGCTTCAGATGCGCTACTCTACACCGTTAAGGAACGTGGGCGCAACGGCTACCTCATCCAAGAAGGCATTGGGGGTGATGTCCATGAGTAAAGGCTTCTTCTTCCCTCTTCGAGTTAAATTCACCCTCGCTATCTTAGTGGCATCCTTAATTATTGGAGGCGTGGTTGTTTTTCTGGGCTATCAGATTTATAACAGACAGATTATCGAGCATTACACCATCGAAGGCGAAACCTTAACCAATGTTGCTGCCTCAATTGTTAATTGGGATGATTTAGAATCCTATATAGACACAGGCGAAGCTGACGAAGAGCACGATCGGGTTTTGGCCGATCTGCGTCTTTGTCGCCAAGCAAGCGAGGCAACCTATATTTACGTTGTCATTCCTCACGAAGACCAAATTGCCTTTATTTATGATACTGACGAAGAGGACACCCAATACGACATTGCAGAAACGGTTCCATGGGAAACAGAATTCTCCGATTACACCAAGGAAGCTCAAGACTTCAATCAAATTGGCCCCGCATTTTTTGATGAAGAGGACTACGGAAGCATCTTAAGCCATTACACGCCCTTCTACGATACCGAAGGAAACTTTAGTGGCTATCTTGGAATCGACTACAACATTGATGACCTGATTGTAGAAAACAACCGATTTATTAGTCAGCTTGCGATTGCCACCGTGCTCATTTCTATACTGACCACCCTCATTGGCTACTTTTTCTTACGAAAACTCATCGTCGACCCAGTTAACACAATTGCACATGCCGCAGACGAATACGTTTCGAACGACATTCAAAGCGTACTTGCCCAGAACAGTATCACCAAGCTCGAAATTGCCACGGGAGACGAATTGGAAGAACTATCTGATTCGCTCAAAACGATGGAGCACAAGATTCAGAATCATCTTGCGAGCCTTGAGCTAGCCAACCATAGAGCCGAGACTGATCCTCTTACAGGAATACTTAACCGCGCAAGCTTTAGAAACCAGATAGAGATGACCCTTCGAAAAAGCGTACATGGCGGATGCTTCGTCTTTATGATGATTGATGTCGATAGGTTCAAATCAGTCAACGATACCTATGGTCATAAAGTAGGCGACGAAGTGTTAATCGCGTGCGCACAAGCAATATCTGGATGCTTCAGATCAAACGACCTGGTAGCCCGCATGGGCGGAGATGAATTTGCGGTGTTTTATCAAAGCCACGTATGCGCTGAGGATGTCGAAAAACGTGCCGAAAAAATCATGAAAGCCGTCTCGAGCCTTGAAGTTATCGAAGACTACACGATAACCCTCAGCATTGGCGTCGTAGCGCACGGCGTGGAAGAAAAAACTGATTATCAGAGACTCTACCTTGAGGCCGACAAAGCTCTGTACGACGTAAAAAACGATGGCCGCAATGGATACAAGCTGATATTCACAGCTCAAGATTCGTAGTGCAGGGAATGAGAAGTTTTTTACTCTGCTTTTTCTGAAGCGTAAAAAACGGCTCTCTCAAATGCCTGTTCAAGGGTTTCGCCCGAAACAAAAGGCAATCCGAGAAATTCGCTTAAAGTGGGGACCAGTTCGCTCGCGTCGACATAATGTCCTTTGTCGTTGAGGGTTCTGGTGTCTTGTGCCCGCCAGTATTTCTCGTTTACGTCGGTGATGTAATAACTTTCACCATCGACATCCATGTAAACGGAATGGCAAGCATACAAATAGTTCGGTAGCTCGTCCAAGGTTAAGTCAAGCGCTTCGGTAGCTTTCACTCCCATATGGGGCTCCTTCCACGTGCAATCACCATGGCAGCATCATAACAAGAATCACCCCTGAATTAAACTACCCAAAAGTGCAAAACAATCCCTTACTACAATTTTTTGACCTATTGCAATAAAGCTCTTGACAGTTTCTGAAGAAAAGATTATATATGAATACATGTTCATATGTTTATATGATTACCTATCGAAAGAAGACTGCTATGGCTAACGAACAACATGTCACTCCGGATGAAGAGCTGCTCTACGACCTCGCTGATCTTTTCAAGGTATTTGGAGATACGACACGCATCAAAATCCTCTACTCTCTGATGGGCAAAGAACTTTGCGTTGCTGATATCGCCGAAGAGATTGGAGCAACACAGAGTGCGGTCTCTCACCAGCTCCGCACCCTAAAACAAGCACGTCTCGTAAAGTTTCACCGAGACGGCAAAAACATTATTTATGCACTGGCCGATGACCATGTTTACACCATGCTCGACCAGGGAATGAATCACATTTGTGAATAAGCTAGCTGAGAATCTATCCTTTTATCTACCCTAGAAAGGCGCAGCAATGAAAAGACCCTACAAAATGCAAGACCTCGAATGCGCAAACTGCGCAGCAAAGATGGAAGACGCCATCAAAAAAATCGAAGGTGTCAACGATGTGCGCATCAACTTCATGACACAAAAAATGGTTCTTGACGCTGATGATAGTCGCTTCGAAAGCATCCTTGATGAGGCTGCGCGCACCTGCACAAAATTTGAGCCAGACGTAACCATCATTCGATAACTCCGCGCAAGAGATACCTCATGAAACTTCTTAACAACCTCGATAAGAAGCAGAAGAAAAATCTTGCTCGCATCATTGTTGGCATTGTTCTTTTCGCTCTCATCTACCCCCTTCCCCTTGAAGACTGGTTCGGCTATCCCACTGGCCTCTATATTGAGTTCATCTTATTCCTCATCCCCTACTTCATCGTTGGCTACGACGTCTTATGGAAGGCGATAAGGAATATCGGGCGAGGCCAGGTCTTTGACGAGAACTTCTTGATGAGCGTTGCAACTATTGGAGCTTTTGCCCTGGTTCTTTTTCCTGACTCAGAACCTCACATGGCTGAGGGTGCTGCTGTTATGCTGTTTTATCAGGTGGGAGAATTCTTCCAAAGCTACGCCGTTGGGAAATCCCGAAAGTCAATCGCCGACATGATGGACATCACTCCTGATTACGCTAACGTAATGCGCGATGGGGAACTCGTTGAAGTAGACCCTTATGAAATATCTGTTGACGACGAAATTGTTATTAAGCCGGGTGAGCGAGTGCCTCTTGACGGCGTAATTATATCGGGGTCATCTCAGCTTGACACAGCAGCTCTAACCGGCGAATCAATTCCTCGCTATGTCAAGGAAGGCTCCGAAGTTATTTCTGGCTGTATCAACATGACCGGCTTAGTAACCGTCCGGGTAACAAAAGCTTTCGAAGAATCAACTGTCTCTCGCATTCTTGAGCTCGTAGAAAACGCAAGCGAAAAGAAGGCCCAGACCGAAAATTTCATCACGAGGTTCGCACGTTACTACACACCAATCGTGGTAATAGTTGCCGTAATTCTTGCGATAATTCCCCCTCTGCTCTTTGGACAAAGCTGGTCTGATTGGGTTCAGCGCGGACTGATATTCTTGGTTGTTTCTTGCCCCTGTGCGCTTGTTATCTCGGTTCCTCTCTCCTTCTTTGGTGGAATTGGTGGCGCATCTCGCTTAGGCATTCTTGTTAAAGGAAGTAACTACCTTGAGGTGCTTTCACAAACAGAAACGATTGTGTTTGACAAGACAGGTACGCTAACCGATGGCAGCTTCAGCGTGGTAGACATTCACCCGAAAGAAGGCGTAGACCCCACTTTAGTTCTCTCACTTGCCGCCCACGCCGAAGCTTATTCTAATCACCCCATCGCAATCTCTGTCAAAGAGGCTTTTCGAGGAGAAATAGACCCCGCGCGCATCAAAGCTGTTGAAGAAGAAAGCGGACATGGCGTTCGTGCAACCGTTGATGATTCCGTCATACTCGTGGGCAACGATAAGCTCATGAAAAATGGAGGCATCGATTACCACAACTGCGAGCTTACCGGTACCATCTTGCATGTTTCCATCGACAACGAATATGTAGGGCATCTCGTTATTGCTGACGTAATAAAAGAAGATGCTGAAGAAAGCATTGCAGCACTTCATGCAGCAGGCATAAAAAAGACCATCATGCTTACGGGCGACCGTGAAGAAGTAGCTGCAGCCGTCGCAGATAAACTAGGCATCGACGAATATCACGCCCAGCTTCTTCCTCAAAACAAGGTTGAACAAGTCGAGGCTTTGCTAGAAAAAACCAGCGGAAAAGGCAAGCTAGCCTTTGTGGGCGATGGCGTCAACGATGCGCCGGTGCTTACTCGCGCTGACATCGGAATTGCTATGGGTGCCATGGGCTCTGACGCCGCTATCGAAGCAGCCGACATCGTACTCATGGACGACAAGCCGTCAAACATTGCCCGCGCAATTCAAACAGCGCGAAAGACCATGAGCATCGTCTGGCAAAACATCATATTTGCGCTGGGGGTTAAGTTTATTGTTCTCATTTTGGCAGCGTTCGGTTTTGCAAACATGTGGTTAGCGGTATTTGCCGATGTTGGTGTAACCGTGATAGCCATCATCAATGCCATGCGCGCCATGAATGTTCGAAAGTAAGGAAAATCTTGACCGGGCAAGCTTCTCGGGGAGCGAATACCTCTGCCCAGGTGACTTGTTCGGTTAGTTCTTTTTACTTGGATCCTTGCGCTTCACCCTGAGGATGTCTTGAGGCGCAAGATCTATTGGCGCATCAATAGAGTAAGTGTCCATGGCACGATTGGCAGTTGTTACCGCCTCAGACTGTCCATCGGAGTACTCCAGACGCAGATTGGCAACCGTTATCAATCGAACAGGCTTCTGGGGTGAAAGCACTTCCAGCTCATCACCCTCATAAAAGCGATTCCTGCAAGCTACCTTAACGCGGCCATCGCTAACAGATTCTAAGACTTCGGCAACCCAATCATAGTTCTGACCCTTGTTCTCAGTGTTTTCCGTATCTTGGCTTGGTGTCTCGAAGAAAAACCCAGTCGAATACCTTCGATGAGAAATCGTATCCAGCTCAGAAAGAAACGTTTGAGGCTTGGCACCGTCAAGCACCTGTCGATAGGCATTAACTACGGTTGCCACATAGAAGGCTTTCTTGTTGCGTCCCTCAATTTTGAGCGAATCTACACCAGCTGCAACTAACTCATCAAGATGCTCGAGCATGCACAAGTCATCAGCATTCATGATGTAGCTCCCACGTCCATCCTCTTCTATAGGAAAATATGAACCTGGTCGTGTTTCCTCTTCAAGGGCATAGTTCCAGCGACAGGATTGCGCACAGTGACCCTTATTCGCAGAGCGCCCTGTTACAAAATCACTAATCAAGCAACGCCCCGAAATAGCCATGCACATTGCTCCGTGAACAAAAACCTCAATCTCGAGATCTTCGGGGAGCTCTTGTCGCATCCCAGCAATCGCCTCAAGGCTCATTTCGCGCGCGCAGACCACACGTTTTGCCCCAAGCTCATACCAAGTAAGTGCTGCTTGCGTATTAGAGCAAGATGCCTGCGTGCTGACGTGTAGGTCAATGCCAGGAGCATACTGCTTTGCAAGGCGAAGAGCTCCAAGATCACTTACGATAAGCGCGTCAACCTGAGACTGAGCCAAAGACTCTAGATACTCCGGCAATACTTTAAGATCATCAGAATCCATGTAGGCATTACAGGTTACAAACAACTCTGCACCTGCCTCATGAGTGAGTGCAACTGCTTGAGAAATATCGTCTAAAGAAAAGTTGTCTGCCCGTTGCCGCAAGCCAAATCGGTCGGTAGCGCAATATACGGCATCCGCGCCAAAATGAAGAGCGTAGCTAAGCTGTTCGAGTCCTCCTGCAGGAGCAAGTAATTCTGGTTTTTGCCGGTTCATGCGTATTCGCTATGCCTCTCGTGCAATGCGCGCACCCTGAGGAGTGTCTTCAATGCGCAAGCCTAATGAAGAGAATCCATCACGCACACCATCAGCAAGCGCCCAGTTCTTCTGCTTACGCGCCTCTTCACGCGCCTCCAAGAGAATCTGCACTGCCTCTGCTGTATCTGATCCAGAATATGAGGCAAGCTCTTCAGCAAGCTTTATTACTTCAACGGGATACGTTTCTTCTGCTTCCTCGACTCTGAGGCGAACACCCAACACCGCCATAAGCTCAATAAGCGTATTCTTAGCGCGTTCAAGAACTTCGATATCTCCCTGCTTTGCGCTCTGTCCCGAAAGACCCGTATTCATATTATTGATGTAGCTAAAAACAACTCCGAGAGCTTCGGCGGTATTAAAATCATCATCCATCGATGAGACAAACCCGCGAATTAAACCATCGATTCCAGCGTTGAGCCTTGCCACGTTGAGAGCATTGCCTCCCTCGTTCGCATTCTCGATAAGCCAGGTGATGTTTTTGACTGCATTTTCAATACGGCCAAGCGCCGACTCCGCTTCGAGAAGGCGTTCGTCAGAAAAATCAAGTGGACTGCGATAATGTGTTTGCATCATAAGCATTCGTAGTACGGGCGCTGACGTGGTTTTCAAAACCTCACGCAACAGCATAAAATTGCCCAGAGACTTGCTCATTTTTTCGGCATTAATCTGAAGCATGCCTCCATGCATCCAGTGATTTGCGAAGGTGCACGAACACGCCGCTTCACTTTGAGCTCGTTCGTTCTCGTGGTGAGGAAATACTAAATCGGCTCCTCCACCATGAATATCAAAAGGAAGCCCTAGATACTTACGCGACATTGCCGAGCACTCAATGTGCCAGCCAGGCCTGCCACTACCCCAAGGTGATTCCCATGCCGGCTCGCCCTCTTTAGCAGCCTTCCATAAGGCAAAATCAAGAGGATCGCGCTTGCGCCCTTCGAGGCCTTTCCCGTCGGCGCGTAGCTCACGGTGACCCGACTCCATCTCATCAACCTTACGCCCAGAAAGCTCTCCGTATGATGGAAACGATCGAACAGAAAAGTACACGTCGCCTTCTACAGCATAGGCATGATTGCTCTCAATAAGCTCGGAAATGAGCTCAATCATCGAATCGATTTCTTCGGTAGCTTTTGGACGAATGTCTGGATCGAGAACATCAATTGAGCGCATGTCTTCGATAAAAGCCTGGGTATAGGTACGAGCAATTTCTGCGGCGCTTGTTTCCTCTTCTTGTGCCTTTGTAATAATCTTATCGTCCACGTCGGTAATGTTTTGCACAAAACACACTTGATAGCCTCGCCACACGAAGTATCGCCTGATCATATCAAACGAAATGAAAGTCCGCGCGTTGCCAATATGGATATAGTTATACACCGTTGGCCCACACACATATATGCCAACTTTACCCTCTTGGGTGGGACTGAATTCGACTTTTGCCCTACGCTTTGTGTCGTATAGCTTAATCATGAATTGCTCTCCAGCTTCTTTTCTAGTTCTTCAACTCGTCTACTGAGTACTTCTATTGCTTCAGCCGTCGGATCGGGCAGGCTCTCACGGTGCAGGGCGGCATCTTGCTTCTCATCTTCCACACGCTTGCCATCACGTACGACAATATGGCCCGGGATGCCAACAACCGTACAGTGTGGCGGCACATCACTTACCACAACCGCACCTCCGCCAATCTTGGAATGAGCACCGATGGTAATGTTTCCTAATACCGCAGCTCCAACACCCACCAAGACATTATCTTCGAGAGTTGGATGTCTCTTCCCTGTCTCATTGCCCGTACCACCAAGAGTAACCCCCTGATACAGCATCACATCATCACCGATTGTCGTGGTTTCTCCGATAATCACACCCATAGCATGATCGATGAAAAACCGGCGGCCGATGACAGCAGCAGGGTGAATCTCTACTCCCGTAAAAAAGCGGGTAATTTGCGAAAGGACGCGCGCAATACTTTTCCTACCATGGCGCCACAGCCAGTGTTCAATCACGTGAGACCAGCGAGCGTGTAATCCTGAGTAGGTTAGCCAGATGACAAAAGCATTTGGAGCAGCTGGATCGCGCTGCTTCACTGCTTGGATGTCTTCGCCTATTGTCTTGAATATATTCATTACTTTCCGTTCATTTAACCGGTAAATTGTACCATCATCACACCTTAAGCAATACACACGAATAGTAAGTGTGAACCACGTAAGCCCTGAGGTGTAAGAGACTGTCATGAAAGAGTGAGAATGCGTACTTTGTACGCGACGAACACTTGGAGTGGCAAGATCATGCGCCTCATGGCTTCGGCATTACGATGATCGCCAGATCAACGTAATGCCATTAACATCGACCTATAAGACAAACAGCTTGAGCAGAAATTCCTTCTTTGCGTCCTTCAAAACCAAGATGCTCGGTTGTGGTTGCCTTCACTCCAACAGATTCGATATCTATCTGCATTGCTTTGCTCAAATTCTCACGCATCTGATCGCGATACGGTGAGAGTTTTGGCTCTTGTGCTGCAATAACGCTATCGACATCAACAATTTTGTAGCCTTTTTCAGTAACCAAGCGAGCAACCTCAGACAACAAGACTAGCGAATCAGCTCCCGCATACGCAGGATCGGTGTCAGGAAAAAGCTTTCCAATGTCGCCTTCGCGCAAAGCACCTAATAAAGCATCAGAAATTGCGTGCGCGAGCACATCTGCATCCGAATGACCAGCTAATCCACGCTCGTATGGAATTTCAACACCGCCAAGAATAAGCTTTCTATTCTCAGCAAAAGCATGCACGTCATACCCGATGCCTATTCGAAGGTTTTCGTACATATTAATCCTTCGAGTTTTTCTTCTCGTTTTCACTTAAATACACAGCTCTGACTGCTGCTGCAAGCAAGGCGAAGTCTTCTGGAACAGTAAGCTTGATGTTATCGCGCTTACCTTCGACAACGAGAACGCGTCCACCTAAGCGTTCGATGAGCGAAGAATCGTCGGTACCCACAAAGCCATCAGAAAGCGCAGAAGCATGCGCACGGCGGTATATGCCTGCGCGAAAAACCTGTGGCGTTTGTGCATTCCAAAACACGCTACGATCAGGGGTTCCAACGATTACCCCGTTTTCAACCACCTTCAAAGTATCGATAGCTTGATGAGCAACAACCGCTCCATCACAATCGATATTGCCTTTAAGAGTATTTATCGTATGCAAAATTAAATCTGGTGATATCAGAGGACGAGCTCCATCGTGAAGCACAACATATTCAAAATCCTCGGGAACAAACTCGAGGCCTGAAAAGGCAGACTCTTGGCGGATGCTTCCCGAAGGCGCCATTACAATTGGAGTCACAAAAGGAAATGGATCGATTGCTCGTCGAAGATATTCTTCGTGGCGATCTTCAGGACACACGATTACCATCAATCCAATATCGCCTACAGCATCAAAGGCTTCGGCAGACCAGGTTAGAATTGGCTTATTTGCAATCTCTATAAGCTGCTTTCCGCCTTCTTTTCCAAAGCGTTCCCCCTGTCCACCTGCCAAAATTATAGCTGCCGTTTTCGGGTTTTTATCTACTTTACCCTGTAGCTGCTCACTGCCCTGAGACAGTGCATCAAAATTCAATTCATCGATGACGAAGTCAGGAGCATCTAATACCGAAGGAGCAAAAACCGGATCGATTGTATTCGTCATAAGTCATTCCTTATTCTTGGTTGCGGGACTCAATCATATTACACTGCCTTGGCCTTTGAATCAAAAAGACCTGGAGCCTTCCACGAAAAGACTCCAGGTATATGAAAGTGTGCCCACTCCGAGAGCAATCAATCTTCGTCAGGGCTGCTCCCTATTTCAAGGCGCACCAATCCCGCGCGGCTCAACTCTTCACAACACGCATTCCCTCCACGGCTCAAAATCACGGCAAAGTACGATAAATTATAAGCTTCCCAATTACCGACCTGGTATTTCTTGAAAACTCGCCTTCAAAGCAGGGCGATAATCGTACTTTGATGCATATCTGAGCCAACCCTGATTTTTTAGCAATGTCACGGCTAGACATAACAAAACCCTGGAGAAACAAGGACGCTCCTCCAGGGCTCTCGTTAAATACAAAGGCAATTTTACTAGTCTGCAGCGCCGCCAGAAGCTGAGCCTCCTGGGTTTACGCCAGCATTTCCGAGGTCAAAATTCGTCAATAGCAGCTCGGTCTCTTTTGCGATAGTATCGCGTTTACGCGGAGCAGGAATAGTGCCGCTACCTGCAGTAAAGACCAACTCACCATCTTTCAAATCGACATCGATAATCGATCCGCTAGTCCAGCGTCCTTCCAGAACCTGCTCAGAAATGGGATCTTCTAGCAAACGCTGAATAGCGCGACGCAAAGGACGAGCCCCGAAGGTAACATCGGTCCCTTCTTTCGCAACAAACTTCGTTGCTGCCTCGCTCAAATTGATGCTCATATTTTGTGCGATCAAACGCTCACGAAGATCGGCAACCATCAAGCCCACAATCTGAGCAATCTCGTCTTCGGTAAGCGATTTAAACACGATGACTTCATCGATTCTGTTCAAGAACTCAGGTCTGAAGAGCTTCTTCATTTCGCTCATAACGCGACTCTTGATTTCTTTGTCAGAAAGCCCTGAGCTCTCATCGCTACCGAAGCCAAGTGGCGCAGATTGAGCAATCTCACGCGCGCCAACGTTTGAGGTCATGATAATAATCGTATTTCTGAAATCAACAGTACGTCCCTGCGAGTCAGTCAGACGACCTTCCTCAAGAATCTGCAGAAGGATGTTGAATACATCGGGGTGAGCTTTTTCAATCTCATCGAAGAGCACTACCGAGTAGGGACGCTGACGAACAGCCTTTGTCAGCTGACCACCCTCGTCAAAACCAACATAGCCCGGAGGCGAACCGACCAGACGCGAAACGGAGTGTTTCTCCATATACTCACTCATATCAAAAGACAGGAGCGCTTCTTCAGAATTAAACAAGAACTCAGCGAGTGCCTTAGACAGCTCGGTTTTGCCAACGCCTGAAGGACCTAAGAAAATAAAGGAGCCTGCAGGACGCTTGGGATCTTTCAAGCCTGAGCGCGAACGCCTGATAGCTTTCGAAAGTGCCGTAACAGCTTCATCTTGCCCGATGAGGCGCTCATGCAAAACACTTTCCATGCGAAGAAGCTTTTCAGTTTCGGCCTCAGTCAGATTAGATACCGGCACACCCGTAGACATGGAAACCACATCGGCAATATCTTCAATCGTAACCTGGTTCACACTCTTCTGAGCGTCCTCTTCCCATTTCTGCTCTGCATCTACGCGCTTCTTCTTTAGCGTAGTTTCTTGATCACGGAGACGTGCTGCTTCTTCGAAATCCTGCTCTGCAATGGCAGCGTCTTTCTCTGCGCGGAGCTTACGTAATTCGTCGTCAAGCTCACGAAGCTCTTTGGGAAGTGTCATGTTGCGGATACGCATACGAGCGCCCGCTTCGTCGAGAACATCGATTGCCTTATCGGGAAGGAATCGGTCTTGAATATAGCGATCCGACAAAGACACGGCAGCCTGTAGCGCTTCGTCGGTGAAACGAACATGGTGATGGGCTTCGTATTTATCGCGAAGACCTTCCATGATGCGCATCGTTTGCTCTTCGTTAGGCTCGCCCACCGTGATAGGCTGGAAGCGTCTTTCAAGGGCAGAATCTTTTTCGAGATGCTTGCGATACTCTTCGAGCGTAGTTGCTCCGATGACCTGGATTTCTCCACGAGACAGCGGTGGCTTCAAAATTGCAGCTGCATCAATCGAGCCCTCTGCAGAGCCAGCGCCAATCAAGGTATGCATCTCATCGATGACGAGGATGATATCCCCCTCGTCTTGCACTTCCTTAATGCACTTCTTCAAACGCTCCTCAAACTCACCACGGTACTTCGACCCTGCAACCAAGGCAGATATATCAAGCGTAATAAGCCGTTTGCCCCGCAAAATATCGGGAACCTGGTTTGAAACGATGAGCTGCGCCAATCCTTCCACAACCGCCGTTTTACCAACACCCGGCTCTCCAATGAGTAAGGGGTTGTTTTTTTGCCTACGAGAGAGCACCTGCATCACGCGCTCAATCTCGCCTGCTCGTCCGATAACTGGATCAAGCTTTCCCTCACGTGCTTTCTGGGTAAGGTCGGTGCCAAACTCCTTAAGCATGCTATCGGTAGCGCCTTGCTGAGCGTCAAACCCAGTTCGTCCCGCATATACCGAGCTTTGACCCACCAAATCGTTAAGAGCAGAACGAACGTTTTCGCCAGTAACGTTTAAGCGGTTCAAGACTTCAAGCCCGGTACCTTCGCCTTCACGCACGATACCAAGCAGTAGATGCTCGGTCGATATATAACTTTGACCCATTTGCATGGCCTCGCGCAGCGAGTTTTCCAAGACTCGCTTAACGCGCGGAGTAAAACTGAGATGCCCCGAAACATCGGTGCTCTCGTCAATGGTGACTACTTGCCTAATGGCTTGCACAACCCCATCATAGGTTACGCCCAAACGCTCGAGCGCCTGAGCTGCAAGACCATCTTCTTCTTTTATTAAGCCGAGTAAAATGTGCTCGGTTCCCACATAGGGTTGATGAAGGGCTCTAGCTTCGTCCTGTGCAAGGACTAGAACCTTTCGGGCTTTGTCTGTGAATTTATCAAATGACATCGTCTACTTCGCTTCCTCGCGCATATGAGGAAACAGCAACACATCTCGAATGGAATCTGAATTGGTTAGCAGCATGACCAATCGGTCGATACCTATTCCAACTCCTCCTGCGGGTGGCATGCCATATTCCAAAGCGCGTATGTAATCGTCGTCGTACCCCATCGCCTCATCGTCTCCGGTTTCCTTTGCTGCAACCTGTGCCTGGAACCGCTCCGCTTGATCGACGGGATCATTTAGTTCACTAAAACCATTACCGTATTCGTGCCCACAAATAAAGAGCTCGAAACGCTCTGTTACGTTCTCGTCATCAGATTTCTTCTTTGCGAGCGGAGAAACCTCCGTTGGATGCTCGGTGACGAAGGTGGGCTGAATAATAGAGTCTTCGGCTACCGCCTCAAATATTTCAGCAATAAGCTTTCCTTTACCCCAAGATTTCTCTTCCTTGACTCCATATTTTTTAGCAATCGCGACAAGCTCTTCGCGATCTAAATCGAAGCTCACCTCTTCATCAATTGCCTCATTGATAAGACTGAGCATCGTCTTGCGCGGCCATTCTCCCGACAAATCAATTTCTTGGCCCTGGAACTCAATTTGGAGTCCTTTTCCTGCTGCTTCTGCAGCAGCCTGGATGACTCCCTGAGTTAAGTCAGCAACACCTTCCATGTCCGAAAAAGCGCGATAGGCTTCGATGGTGGTGAACTCAGGATTATGATGAGGGTCCATTCCCTCATTACGGAACAGGCGACCTATCTCATACACCTTCTCAAAGCCACCCACCAAAAGGCGCTTGAGGGGCAACTCAGTAGCGATACGCAGATAGTAATCGCGATCGAGCGCGTTATGGTGCGTCACAAATGGACGAGCATTAGCCCCACCCATGATTGACTGAAGAACTGGTGTTTCGGCCTCAAGATAGCCCTGATCATCCATATAGCGACGTATAGCTGCAACAATCTTGAATCGCGTTTCAAAGGTATCGCGCACTTCTGGGTTCATGATGAGGTCAACATAGCGCTGACGATAACGCGTTTCTTTATCTGCCAGCCCGTGAAACTTCTCCGGAAGGGGACGCAGCGACTTTGAAAGAAGCTCGAAGCTATCAACCGCAACAGATATCTCGCCGCGGCGCGTGCGCATCATCTGACCAGATACCCCAATCCAGTCTCCCACATCGAGGTCCTTAAGCTCTGTGAAAGCTTCTTCACCAAGGGTGTTAATGCGACAAAACAATTGGATATCGGCAGTAGCATCACGAATCACTAAAAATGCGATTTTACCTTGGTCTCGCTTTGCCATAATGCGTCCAGCAATCGTAACCGCATCCTCAGTTGTTGCGCCCTCTTCAAGTCCTGCATATTTTTCTAGCAGTTCGTTTATGTGATGACTTACATCAAAGCCTTGTCCGTAAGGATTTTTCCCTTCACGAATCAATTCTGTACGTTTTGCGCGTCGAACTTCAATAGGATCGTCTTCCACGATCTCTTCCTGCTTTTCTGTTGCTTCTAATTCTGTGGTCTTGCTCATGAGTCTCCTCTTTGATATTTCACTTACAAAAAAGGTCCTCTATGGGGCCCTTTTATTAATGCTCGATTTTTTTGACGGTCATCGTGATCTGCTTTCCTGTGGGCCCGAGGACTTCGACCACTTCCCCTTTTTTCTTACCCAGGAGAGCCGAGCCAACTGGCGACTCGTTCGATATTCGCCCGCTCGACGCATCGCTTTCGGCGCCTCCCACAATGGTGAACAATCGCTCGCGACCATCCATATCCACCGTTACCATACTTCCAATATTTACCTTACTCGAACGCTTTGGAGCAGTAACTACCGTAGCTTCGCTCAGTATTCTGCTGATTTCAGCAATACGTGCCTCCATCATTCCTTGCTCATTTTTTGCATCATCATATTCAGAGTTTTCAGAGATATCGCCGAACTCGCGAGCGGCTTTGATTCTCTCGCCAATCTCTGCCCTCTTGACTGTCTCAAGAAAATGCAGTTCCTCTTCGAGCTTCAGTTTTCCTTCTTCGGTAAGGATTGTATCCTTGTCTGCCATCAAAACTCACCTATCTAAAAACATGCAGGCTGCAAGCCTGCGAGCCAAATACTTTTGACCGTCTGTTTTAGACGATCCCTCCACCCATATAAAACAGAATAGAAAAACGCGGCAGGTGAACCTGTACGAGCACGTGCCGCGAATCTATCTTGGTACTATTATTCTTCGCTCGCGTCCTTCTTAGGAGCAGCTTTTTTTGTAGTCGTTGAAGCTCTCTTTGTGGTTTTTCTTGCAGGCTTCTCTTCCTCGACCTCTTCGACAACTTCTTCCTCGTCGATTTCTTCTTCGAGTTCTTTGCTAGAGCCGCCCATACCATCACGCAAATTCTTTACCGTTTTACCCAAAGCACTTCCCAGTTTAGGAAGATTCTTTGGCCCAAATATCAAAAGCGCAACCGCTAAGATAATAAGTAGTTCGGGAACGCCGATACCGCCGATTTTCATACAGTCCTCCAAGCATCCAAAACAGCTACGCTGCCTCGTCCGTTAAACCCCGACAGATTACCACATGCAACAAAGTTTGGGAGCGCTCTCATTGAAAAGAACATCCCGTAAGCTCTGCCCGATGATAGTACCACAAAGCGTTATAAGGCTCGTATTAAGATGCGTCAATGTAGAAAATTACAGGTATTTGGACATATCATGCAAAATGAAGTGGTTGCCCGAATAATCCATGAATCCCGCTTTCTTGAGTTTTCCGAGCTCTGTCGACATCGCACTGCGATCAACACAAAGATAATCCGCAAGTTCTTGGCGTGTGAGATGAATGGTGATGTCGTTACTTTGCTGCACGAGCGCAGTATTAAGTAGATAGGCAATAAGTTTCTCGCGCGTTGAGCGCTTACTTAAGTCAATCAAGTGCTGGTACGTGGTGTGATGTGCTGAAAGCATGAACATGAACAGGTTTCTCACAAAGGTGCTTTCCGGCTCTGTAACTGGCCATGGCTCAATAAGGTTCTTTACGCTAAGCAAGAGCACCCTTGTATCCTTGGCAACAGCCTCGGCAGAATAGGAGAGATTATCGTTTTTAATCTTAGAGACGGTGAAAGATAGCGCTTCGCCTGCTTCTGCCATCTTGATAATGAATCTCTTGCCATTAAAGTCCTCTTGAATGGCATAGATGCGTCCGCTGACCACCACCGCAACGGCATCTTTTGGGGAGTCGACGGTAAGCACCTTATCGCCTGTTTGGCAATGCTTTAAGTGTACATCGTGGCTCTCGCAAATTTGAACGAATTCCTCTTCGCTGATTTGGTCCGTTAGCGGCGTTCCTGCCAAATCTCGATAACACTCTCGAAACTCAATTTCAGATGCAACCATTCTGTCTCCCGTGTCTCACCCAGTGTAAAGTCTACAATTTACTCTGTTTTGTAGACCTCTCCTTAATTTTTTACACTATTATCGCTTTTTGCCCCATTAGCTCTCCAGAAAACTAAGTTATCTGTTTGAAAAACAACAACACCCTCTTTTTCTTTATGCAAGAATAATGTCGCTGTCCTAAGGGGGGACAAAAATGTCCGTACTTCAAGAAAGGAAAGAAGATGAGTAAACAAGAGAACAAAACCAAGATGAACATCGTCAATGTTGTTGTCGTTGCTTCTATGATTTGCATCACCATTGCACTCGCCGTTATTATGCCTGCATAAGTACGGACTACTGAAAACTCAAGTTTTCAGTTAATCAACTATAGCTGATTATGATAGAAAAGCCCGCCCTAGCGGGCTTTTCTTCGTGAAGAGCTTTCTTGCGGCTCCCAGTGGTCGTCTCTTCTATACTAAAGAAAGCGCGTCTTCGTCCCCAACAATCACTACATGTTCGTGAAGTTGCAGAATTGACGCAGGTACTTTAGGGGTAATTGGTCCGGAGAGGGCATCACGTACCGCTTCTGCCTTATCACTGCCCGATACCACAACTACAATACTCCGTGCTCGCATAATCGGCCCAATGCCCATAGTCAGAGCAAATCTTGGCACCTCAGATTCTGATGCAAAAAAGCGTGTATTAGCCTCGATGGTGCGTTGGGTAAGTTCCACCTTAAAAGTATTCTTAACGAAGGCATCACTGGGCTCATTAAAAGCAATATGTCCGTTGTGCCCAATACCAAGAAGCTGAAGATCGATTCCTCCTTTTTCCTCAATAGCGCTTTCATAACGCTGACATTCAGCGATTGCGTCTAGTGCCATGCCGTTGAGAAAATTAACATTTTTGGAGTCTATATTTACCTTACTAAACAGATTGTCTTCCATAAAGTAGCGATAGCTTTGATCGTGTGTCTGCTCGAGCCCCACATACTCGTCAAGGTTAAATGACGTGATATCAGCAAAATCAAGAGCTCCTGCCTCATATCTCGAGACAAGAGATTGATAGGCACCAATAGGACTTGATCCGGTAGCTAAACCAAGAACACTATCGGGCTTCAGTATAATTTGCGCCGCAATGATATCCGCAGCCTTATTACTCATATCGTCATAGCTCTTCATTCGACACACACGCATGGGCAACACCCAATCCCTTCTTGTAGTTTTCTTTGAAACTTTTCCAGTATATCTTTTTGACTCTAGATTGATACCAAAATGAAATAAGCGCCTACATTTTTTCCAAGGACTTCACTCGCAATCGTTTAACCCCACATAAGAAGCGGGATACCTCTCTTTCTTTAGGCGTTAAGCTACACATGCTCTGCTGATTTTGCTCAAAGCCCTCTATTGTCATAATGATTTCCGTTGCCGTGAAGAGCCGAACACGTATAATGTCACTACGAGTTTATGGGATGGTTAGGGACATACCATAACGTGGCAGAAGGGGTAAATATAATGCGCAAGGAGCTTGATACAGGACTCGTCCCGAATCACGCCTATGTTATCGACCCCGATTATCGCCTGGTTTCTATCGATCAAGAAACTCATCGACTCTTCCCTAAAGCGCAGATTGGCGATTATTGCTACGAGTCGCTTCGTGGCTTAAGCCAAATCTGCGACGACTGCCCCTGGAAAGAACGCATTACATCAGGCATTAACCAGGCAGTTGTATTCAACCACCTACTTAATAGCTGGGTAGATCTTTCGTACATGACTCTTGAATGGCCAGACCACGGATCTTGTATTCTCATCAATGGTCGCGGAATCGATCAAAACCCTGATTTGCTTTTACTTTTTGACAAGCAAATGCGCTACGACAAATTAAGCGAAGTAAATATAACCAAAAATACTATTAATAGACTATTCCTTGACCAGGAAAAATATATAGATTTCCCTCCCCTTGATACCATCTCTGAAACAATCGAAAAGGGTGCAGACACCTTTATTCACCCCGACGACCGCGAAACGTACCTCTCGCTCTGGAACACCGATACACTGCAAGAGCTCTATAAGGAAAACAGAAGCGCGCAAGAGGAGTACCGACGCAAGCTTGTTGATGGCGGATGGGGTTGGGTATCTCAAGTGGCTATACCTCTAAAACGAGAGCAAGACGATGACGTCGTGTTCATGTTTTTCATGGTAGATGTTGACGAAGAACGTAAATCTCCTGATGGTAACACCAAAAATAGCAAAGACTATCTCAACCAGCTTCTTGAACGAGACTCTCTCACGGGGCTTTACACCTCGCAAGCTTTTTTCGATAGAGCAGAAGTAATGCTTCACGACAATCACGATACGGCATACGAAGTACTCTATATCGATATCGAACATTTCAAGATTTTTAACGAACGCTATGGTCGTGATGCAGGAGACCTTGTTTTGAAGTCCATAGCTAACGAACTTCTCGACTTAAAAAAGGCCTACACCGGTCTTGTTGGTTATATCGGTGGCGATGATTTCATGATTATCCTTCCCCAAGGAACGACAGATCACGAAAACATAGTTGACCGACTGAGTAAGGCTATCAACAAGCCAGATTACGATGTAGAGTGCCTTCCCGCAATTGGTGTTGCGGCAATTCACGATCTTTCGGTTCCTGTCAGCACCTATTGCGATCACGCCATGACCGCCATGACGGTAGCAAAAGGTCGCTACTCTTCTCGTATCGCCTGGTATGAAGACACTATGACACGCCGACTCGAAGAAGAGCCAAAAGCACTAACCGAGATAGAACAAGCCATAAAAAAACAAAGAGTTCATCCTTCATTACCAGCCAAAATGCAATCTAAGAACCGGACAAATGGTTGGGCTGGAGGCGCTCGTTCGCTGGCAGCACCCAACAAAAGGACTTGTCTTCCCAGGAGCATTCATTCCTTTGCTTGAGCGCACGGGGCTCATTGCCAATCTCGACTTACTGGTTTGGGAGGAAGCATGCCGCCAGACGAGAGAGTGGCTTGATGCGGGCATACCCACCCTTCCCATCTCGGTAAATATTTCGCGTGCGGATCTTCAATTCGTTGACGTAGCTAACTCACTTGAATCCTTCATTAAGAAATACAATATCGATCGCTCGTTCCTTGAGCTCGAAATAACCGAGAGTGCCTTTGTCGAAGACGACGCAGTAATCGATGCAGTAATCGATTTAAAAGAACGTGGCTTTACATTGCTCATGGATGATTTCGGGAGCGGTTACTCCTCGCTTAATATGCTCAAGAATATTCCTGTCGACATTCTCAAGATTGATATGAGGTTTCTTGAGCTGTCAGAAAATGTTTTATCTCGCGGAGAGAGCATCTTAGATGCCGTCGTAAGTATGGCACACACCATGGGGCTTTCGGTAATCGCCGAAGGAGCAGAAACCGAAGAACAAGTCGAATTCCTTAAGAGTATCAATTGTGATTTTGTCCAGGGTTATTACTTCTACCGCCCGCTTCCAGTCGAAAGTCTCGAAGCCCTCCTAGGCCAAGAAAACATCATCGATTATTTAGGAGCAAACCGAAAGCAAGTAGAGTTGCTAAGCCCTGTTGATCTTATACAAAACTATGTAACGAATAAAACCATCCTCGATTCTATTTTGGGCGGCATCGCTATTTACGGAGTTAGCCCTGATGGTGATCTTGAGCTCATCCAGGCAAACAATCGGTATTTCCAGCTGGTCGGAGACAATCCTCCCAAAGATGAGGAGGATAGACTTGACTTCTTCCGCCGAGCCCCAAAAGAAGTAATTGAAGAAACCGTTGGGCTCTTAAGGGAGTCGGAAAAACATCCTGTCTTGGGAGCAGAAGACGAGTTTTGCCAGAGACGCGCTGATGGCTTATTCATCTGGGTAAAGGTAAAGGCTTTCTTTCTCACGAAAGAGGGTGACCGCAGTATCTACTTCGGAAGGCTGACCGATATCTCTGTGCAGAAAGACCAAGAGGATGTCTTGCGAGCTTCAGAAGATGCACTTACTGAAGCGCTGGGTTTGTTACCGGCACACGGCGAAAAAAGTGCAGCTGATGATAAAAACGTAAGAGAGGCATTGGCTGCCTTTGTGCGCAATCTACCCGGAGCGTTACTTGGTCTTGCAAATCGTGATAACTATCCTGTTCTGTTCTCCAACAATGAAGTTGCCTTTATTCTGGGATATGTATCCTATCGTGATTTTATGGAACACACGATGGCTGGGTTCCGCAGCCTGATTCACCCCAACGACCTGGAACAATTTGACAATTACCTGATTAGCGAGCAACACAACAGCACAAGAGCCCTCTTAAAGTTACGCCTCAAACGCAAAAGCGGAACTTTTGTCTCTATATACGCACAGTGTAGAGTTATTAATCGAGATGACGGTCGCTCTCTGCTTATGCTCAATCTTATCAACATCGAAAAGGTGGGCTCTACCACCATAGTTAACCTTCAAGATTCGTAGTTTCAGCCCGTACTTTATTGATTCTTAGTTAGCGCTACCTACTTCATTGCAAAGAGGCTACAAGACGTTTTTGCTTTGTTCTTCTATGCTAGAATGCGAGGAGTATATTGGGGTGAAGGGGAACACTATGATAAACACTTTACATGCATCTACGCTAGAAATCGATGATCCCTCTGAAGCTGTTGAAGACATTCTTAGCCAACTCGATTTCAGCTCTCTGCAAACAAATTCTATTGGTTGGCCTGCCCCCATTTTCTGTACCAACCAAAATGTTAGTTTCTAAGCTGCGATCGCTTGGATTGCAGGAGGTCTGTAGCCAAGCGAGCTATGGGGTCGTTCGTAGTTATAGTAGCGTATCCATTGC
>JBMNSJ010000020.1:0-32873 GCA_050945135.1 Raoultibacter sp. | reverse complement strand
GTACCTAACAAGGGTAATAAGCCGGTTGAGTGGGGCGATGGATTGGTATGGAGCGAGCTGCATCATTCGACTCCGTACCCATACTCTGCTGATTAGCCCCCAGACACACTTTTTGTCCTATAACCCCTTTTTTTAGAGACCGGAGGCCCTCTTGGAGAGAAAGCCTGATCCGTATTGCACGACAGATCGATTCTCAGCTCAGACCGGCATGCGCATAACAAAGCTCGGACCTGACTACGCTGAGGCGCAGATGCTTGTTGAAGACCATCACCTTAACGGTCTTGATATCCTTCATGGTGGTGTGTATTTTGCACTCGCAGATTTTGCCTTTGGGGCTGCAACCGGCTATATTGCAAACCCTCTGGTTACTCTCAACGCTTCTATTGAGTTTATATCATCGGCTCGGTCAGGTGACACCCTTATCGCCACCTCTGAGGACGTCGCTTCATCTCGAAGGATAGCACGTCATCAAATTGAGATTAGAAACCAAGACTCTGAGCTCGTGGCACGCATCCAGTGTACTGGTTACAGAAAAGAACCCTCAACGTGAGGGCTCATTAATCCTGGGTTTTTCGAAGTTAGCGCGGAATGCAAGGGTCATTAATTGCCTTGAGATAATCTACTTGCGCAATCACGTTCATTCGTGCAGCAGGGTCTAACCTCGTGTCTATATCGTCATAGACACTCTCGAGGATGTAATCGATGTCAACCTCTTCTTTGCGCGTTATAGCCCCTCTTACGCTTGCGAGACGGCTTAAACGGTGGGCTTCAGTGTTTCCAATTACTGCAAGAGGATCCTCAATAAACCATCCATGCGCCGTCAGAAAGCGCTTATATCCTTCTTGCTCGACGAGTAACTTAAGCTTATTTAGCGTTTCGAAATAGTCTTTTAAGCTGCCATCGGGCGATACAATAGCTGTGGGAGATTGCAAAAAGACTACATCGCCAGAAATAATCGATTCGTCTGCTGGGAAACAAAAACCAACAGAGTCGCTTGAATGCCCCGGAAGAGATACCACCACAAGCTGGGGACCATCTCCGATGACAAGCTCCCCGTCATCAAGTGTTCCCGCTTCCCTTGAATACACTTCTACCCCGAGGTGCTGTGCTAGCTCTTGCGCAGCTTCACTGTGGTCAAGGTGCATGTGCGTTAGCAGGATGGCTTCTACGCTAAGTTTTTGAGCTTCAATAAAAGACTCAATCGCAGCAAGATGATCTTCCATCAGCGGACCTGGATCAACAACATATGCTGCACGAGTTTCTGGCTCAAACAAAAGCCACGTATTGGTTCCTACATAGGTCATGGGAGTCGGGTTGTTTGCCTTAATGCAATAAGCATACTCGGAAACCTTTCCCCCAGACCAAAGTGAATCTTGTTCGGCCGAATTTACGTTAGCGCACATTGGAACACCACCTCACCTTGTTCGTTTCTGGAAGCCTTAATCGAGTACTGTTCGATTTTGGGATTCTCAGCAACAAACTGAGCTGCAGACTGCGCGTTAGCTATATAAGCAAGGTTATAGCGTGTGGGAGGCAAAACAAGCAGCTGATCCTTTTGTGCCAAATCAAAAGCCCATAAGGGATCTACCCAGTCAGCTATCGTTGCTTCCGAAGTACGATCATCAGGCGTTTGACCTTCTGGCAGCAGTGCCGCAAAGAAAAAGGTGTTGTAGCGTCGTGCCTCAAACTTCGGAGTGAGCCAATTAGAGCGTAAGCCAAGTAAATCGCTGCGCAACATTAGGTTTTCTTCGATGAGCATTTCTGAGAACGATTTTTCACGTGCCTCAAGAGCAACGCGATAGGTATCCCAAAGCGGATCTGTTAGATTGCTTACTACTTGATCTGCACTTTTTCCTGCAAGAAGGACTCCGCATTCTTCAAAAACCTCACGTGCTGCAGCTACTACAATGCATCGAGCCGTTTGCTCGTCGCAGCCTAAACGCTTAGCCCACTCACTCGGGGCTGGACCCGACCACGGAAGCCGCGGGTCTGAGTCGCGCTCATCAACTCGTCCACCAGGAAAAACTACGGCATCAGGAACAAAAGCCATCGTTTTTGCACGCCGTAGCATGAACACCTCAACCTTACTTCTCCCCTGCTCAGCAGGAGCAAGATAGGCATCACTTTCGTCGCCCCGACTGTCACGCACAAGCATTACCGTTGCCGCATACCGAGGCTCAACGGGCGTGAAATCTTGCGAACTTAAGTACTCTTCTGCTTTTTCGATGGCGCCTTTATCAGGCATCTCAACATATTCATTAGCTTTCATTAGCTCCATAGCAAACACCTTTCATCCTAAAGAAGAATTTGCATACAATATTATTTATAGAGAGGTAACCAACACAGACGAGGCTGCTGTTTGCGCAGCTCGGCTCTCTTGCGACCTTCCTCAAATAGCATCCGCTCTGAATCGTTTTCTAAAATGATTGGAGGAATTTCGAGCGTTTTCATAGATTCATCGATAGCGCAAAATATAAAGTATGCAGTCATGCAGCACTCTTGTTCTCCCGTAAATAAATCTTCGGAGGTAATCGTAACAGCTACCTCAAGAGAGTTTTTGGAAGCGTAAGTAATATTTGCACTACAAATTGCTTGATTACCAATGTGTATTGGCGCATGAAATGAAACGTTATCAATTCCTGCTGTTACCACAATTGCTCTTACATGTTTCTGAGCGCACACGCCTGCGCAGTTATCCATCATTTTAAGCAACTCGCCACCATGAGCTGTACCGGCAGGATTTCCTTGCGACGGTTGAATCAGCTCGCTAAGAACAGTAGCCGAAGCTTTGATGGTACCTTTTTTTGTAGTCATAATCCCTCGAATTCCATTAGGCGAGGATTTTTGCAAGTCGGATACGGATAAGTTCTGTTCCTCCTGTATTGTATGACAGCATATGTGGACGAAAAATACTCATTCCGATTCAAGTGACCGGGGATCGGTCTTTTGTGTTGCCTTATCGCCCTATTGAGGTAAAATACATCAGGTGATTACCTCAGTTCACTATGGGCATACTGTAGTTCTTGGGTAGTTTTTCACGCCAAGACGAAAAGTATCCAGGAGTTTGAATGGCCATCAATAATAAGCAAATTTATGAGGTTGATTGCAGAATCGAAGGCATCGAAAGCAACGATGTAATTGAGGCACTCAATTCCGATGCATATGAGAAGGTTGAGGCCTTTGAAGATCAGCTCAATTTCTTCATTGATGAGGTGCTGGTTACCTTTAAACCTCGTGGCGTTTATAAGCTCTACAATCCGGCTCTCTGCACACTCCCACCAGGCTACACAGAGCCTGCCATTAAGCTTGTGGGAACAGTCATGATCCTAAAGGGAAAAGAAGCATATACGCGCATGAGAAAGGCTACCCACTGTGCTGTACTTGCGGTTAATTTAGGTTCGCCTGCCGAGGTTGAAGCTCTTCAGAATCGCCTTTGCTATACAGACTTCGACAAAGAACTCTTTGATGCATGCTGTCGTGTAATGATTGAACGCGCGGCTGATGTCTTAACTGCAGAAATCATCAAGAACGCCGTTGAACTTGGTCTCTACACAGACGAAAGACTTAGCCCCGGCGAAAGTAACTTCCCTCTTGAAGCCCGTAACAAGCTTTTGTTCTACATCCAGGCTGATAAACGTATTGATTTGCGCGTAGATAAGGAATTCAACTTCTCTTCTCCCTATGCGATAGTATCTATCGTTGGTCTTTATGATCGCTCGCAAAAGGGTCGTCGCAGAGCTTGCGGACGCTGTCGCTATCGTGACATTTGCAGCATTCGTGCAATTGGCATGACCTGCCATGGTCGAAAGGGCACTTTCAAGTAATTCGCATTTATATCTATAGTCCTGGTTAAGCTTGCTGCAAGCCTGCTTCCCAGTTATTCGATTAATCTCATCACCATGTCACAAATCATCGATAGTGCGTGATTATTCGTGAGGCTCATCAGTGTTTTCCTACTTAACGTAGGGATGTTCTTAATTTACTGAGCTAGTCACCATTTCAGTTCGCGCACTATCGAGATTTTCAGGCAAGCAAGGTCAATTTTGAAGAAACCGCTCAGGGTGGATACGTTCATTTGCTTGGGATGGCTGAGATTTTCGCCAAAGTACGAAAATCCACGCTGATTAGATAATACGTTCAGTGTTTTCCCTGGTCAAAGTTTTGGTCACTCGAAAATTTCGTACTTTGCCGAAAAAGTGAGCCGCCTCATCCGCGCCCTGTTAACAGCGACAAATCTCGTCTTACCTCGCTAGCAACACATTCCCATAAGCCCCGCTTCACGATGCAGAAAGACCCCATTTCTGAGGTCTTATCTGCAACTATTCAGTTTTTCATCAACACATTTTTTCCTATAGCCCTGCATATAGCTCAAGCCGATAAGGCCGCATCGCGCGGCTGTGGGCAAGAGCCCTAAACGCAAAAAGGACCCCCGATTGGGGGCCCTTCCTATTCTGTAAAACGCGTAAGTTCGAAGACTTAGATAGTGTACAGATAATCTGGATCCTCAGCAACTTTGCTGTACTCTTTGAGGATTCCACGACCAGAGATGTGTACCATGATCTCAACAGTACCGCCACCAATCTGGAAGCCACGGCAGTCAAGCATGAGGCGAGAAACGCGAGTCTGATCGGTGTAACCAAGACCACCCATGAGCTGAAGAGCACGTGAGCAAACATCGGTCAACTGTGGTGCACCATAGCGCTTAAGCATAGCTGCATCGTTGTTGACTGGAATGCCGTTGTCCATCTTCCAAGCGCTACGATAAAGAGCGTTACGTACGTTTGAAAGAACAATCTGCATCTCAACAATGTGCTCCTGAACGAGCTGGAAGGTTTTGATGCCCTTACCGAACTGCTGACGCTCGTTGGTCCATGCACAAGCATCTTCCATAGCAGCCTGAGCCTCACCAAGAAGCTCTGCGAGGAGAACGATGCGCTCCCACTCGAAGTTCTTCATGAGCTGCATAAAGCCCTTGCCTGGGATACCGAGAAGTGCAGTTTCTTCAACAACAACGTCATCAAAGTGAATCATTGCGAAGGGGTTAATCTGCATACCGATTTTGTTGAGAGGCTCGATGGTAACACCAGGAGCATCTGCAGCAACGAGGTACATAGACATGTTCTTGTTGTCGCGAGAAGGATCCTCGTCCTTACATACAACGATGAAGCCTGCTGAGTTCTCACCAGAAGTAACCCAGGTCTTGGTTCCGTTGATGTGATATTTGCCATCGTCACCCTTGGTAGCGCAGCAAGTCATACCCTGGTTGTCAGAACCAGCCTCAGGCTCAGAAATAGCGAGACAATATGGAGGATAACCGTTCTCCTTGTAGTAATCCATTGCTTCTTCGATCTGAGCTGGAGTACCGAACTCAGCGATATCGAACATGATGAGCAGATTGGGAGCCATTGGGATGTTACCACCGCAGTGACAAAGCTCTTCGATGATCATAGCCATGGTCAAGTGATCGCAAGGCTTTCCACCGTACTCTGCTGGAAGACCATACAGTCCCCAACCGTCTGCGACCCAAGCCTTTGCGACTGCAGGATCGATACCGCGGTTCTTATAACCGTCAGCGATGGTCTCCTCGGTGAGCCATTTTTTGCCCCACTCGCGAATACCTTTCTTAATGGCAAGTTGCTCTTCTGTGTAAGCGAAATCCATTATTCCTCCTTCGAGATTTTTACTTTATCCAAAACACTACTGTGTTGGAACCAAACTTAGGTAGCCCCCTATTACAAAACAGGGGGCTAGAAAAACCAATTTAGAACGACATACCTGCGTTGAAGCCGCCTTTGGTAGCCTCAAGTGAACGATATACTTCACCATCAGGCGTAGTAGCATCGCCGATGAGCAGAGCATTTGGGAACTCTTTAACTACAGCATCATAGAGCTTGGTGTTAGCCTCAACGCCGAGTGAGAGTAAAACGGTGTTGCAAGGAATAAACTTCTCAGAAACAGTTTCTTCTTTAGTCTTCTTGTCAACTTTAACCGTACGAACCTTTGCACCTTGTTTGGTGACCTCTACAAGAGAAGTGCCGGGCATGAGGGTGACGCCTTCTTGCTTCAGCTTGTTGATGGTTGGGTTCTTGTCGATGATTCCGATACCATTACCCATCTTAGGCAATGCATCAATAACCGTAACTTCGCGACCTTCATGCATAGCCTCAGCACACTCAAGACCTGCGAATCCACCACCGACGATAAGGAGTTTCTTGCCAACGATAGAGATTGGGCCCTTCATGTTGAGACCGAACTTCATGAAGCCAACGCTTCCGCCCTGAATCTTGATAGCGAGCGTAGCACATGGCCACAGCCATCCCTTACCCTTAGGAGAGGTTCCGCCAATCATATCTTTGATGTCTTGCGAAGAAACAACGTTGTTTCCGTTAATGCCAGGAACATCTACATTGATAACGTTACCACCGGGTGAGATTACAACCTCGTCTGGCTTAAGAGCCTTAATGCCAGGAACATCAATTGGAGTGTTGAGGTTAAGGGTTACGTTTGGATGACGCAGGATTTCGCCTTGCCACCAGGTAACCAAAGGCTCAACGTTATGGTTGAGAACCTGTGCCATGTTAAGAAGACCAGCAGCCTTCTTGCCCTTATCAACAACCGTAACGCGATGACCACGGATTGCAGATACGCGAGCGGTCTCAAGACCACCAGGACCAGCACCAACAACTACGATGTGCTTTTTGGTCTCAGCTGGTTTCTCTTGAGGCATACCAACTTTGACACCTTCCCAAACGTTAGCATTGACAGAGCACTGGCAAGGCTTACCAAGGAAGATGTTGTCAAGGCAGCGGCTGCATACGATACATGGACGAACCTGCTCAGGACGACCTTCAGCAACCTTTTTAGCAGTCTCAGGATCAGCAATGTGCTGACGTGCCATACCAACTGCATCGCCATAGCCTTCGGTAACAACTTTGTTGCACATATCAAGAGTATTGATACGTGTACCAGGCCATACAGGCTTGTTAGTAACGGTTTTGCAGGCTTTAGCCAAACCGATAAACTCACCTTCAGGAACAATTTGATTAGCAACAGGACGAGGAGCCTCATGGAAGCCAGCCTGGATACTCCAAGCGTCAACGCCGTGCTTTTCGATGATAGGAATAAGCTCAAGTGTGTCAGCGATGCGGTTTCCGCCAGGCATTAAGTCGTCGGCAGAAATACGAATCAAGATTGGCATATCGTCGCCACAGGTCTTGTGAATCTCATCGATAATCTCAGTGAGAAGACGTGCACGATTCTCAGGAGATCCACCATATTGGTCGGTACGATGGTTTGAGTATTTAGAAAGGAAGCGCATGACCATATAGCCAATACCAGCATGAATCTCGATGATATCGATGCCAGCTTCTTTTAGCCTTCTTGCAGCTGAGCCATACTGCTCAACCATGATCTTGATTTCTTCAACCGTGTACTCACGCTCAGGCATTCCAACGAATGGTCCGCTTACAACATCTTTGGAAGGAGCATATGAAAGCAGTGGGTCATCTCCCGATGCACGCCACTCGTAGCAGCACTGAAGCTGAGCAGCCACTTTAGCACCATTTTTATGGCACACTTCTGCAATTCTCTTCCAACCAGGAATGAACTCGTCTCCCCAGATACCACAAGCACCAGTAGTGGTGTGATACTTTGGGTGCGTGTCATAACAGTCGCTAATGTAGGCAGATCCAACCTCGATCAGACCAACACCACCCTTAGCGCGTTGCTCGTAGAAGTCGACCAAATCATCAGTAATGTGATAATTGTCAATCTTCTCGATGGTCATCGGCAGCATAACAAAGCGATTTCGTATGTCTACATTACCGATTTTAAATGGCTCATTTAAAGCTTGGTATTTTGCCACGATACAGCCCCTTTCCGCAAAACTACTCTCAATTCGCCTTACACTTTTTTTGCTCTGATTTCTTGTGAAATCCATTTACGCACACAGGAACTTCGATCGATGCGAATCGGCTCGAAACTCATGTGAACGTGAGCAACCACTCTGCCAACCCAACGACACATCTATTCCATCATGGAGGCACAATGATCTATTTATAATACGCATAGGTATTGACGGTATCCATGGACAGAATGAATTGTTTGTTGCTTTTTGTAACAAATCTTTCACAATTTCTTATCTAAGAAGCAACAGCTGTTGATTGAATTTAGCTTTTTCGCCGGCATGCTTTCATTCTTTGGGTAAAAATATAGTCTCCTTATACTCATATTGTAAAATCTGTCCGTAATTTGAGCCTTTTGCGGTAATATAGGCAAAGTAGGACAATCCTAAGAGACCCGTTATCCAACATTATTACGTTTGAGGTAGGAAAAGAGCTTAATGAACGCACTCAATACTATGCTCCTCATCGCGGAGACCTTCGTAAGCCTGTGTGACGAAATGCCTTTGCGAAAAATCTCGATTAGCGACATCGTTGAGCGTACTGAGAAGAATCGCAAAACCTTCTACTATCATTTCGAGAACAAAGATTATCTTATTATCTGGATATTTCGCTATGACCTAGGTAAGATTCTTAGAGAAAGATTCCCTGAAAGCACACTCGTATATGAGGAAGCAAGCGAAGATAGCATTTCTCAATTTCCCTACTATATTACTCAGAAATCTGGAGTACGCTCCCTTGATCACTCAGAGTTCTTCAACTGCTTCTCGAAAACAATAGAGGGCAGGAGACGTTTCTATACCCAAGCCCTGCTTGATAACGGCCCCTCTTCGCTGCGCAACCACATGTATGATCTCTACCTCAAAGCCATGAGAAAAGATATTGATTTAATTTTAGCTAACCGCTATCTTCCAAACGAGAATATCCAATTCCTTGCAGAGTTCTACACCTGTGCGTTCTTATACTATTTCATCAGGAAATGCTGCGACCAGCCTCATGCAACCGATCTCATCGGAAGTGCCGGGCCTTTCGCAAACATCATTCACAGCTCTCTTGAAATGGAGATCAAAGAAGCTCAGCTGCGACGTAACTTGTAGAGTGCCCAGGTTAACTCACCCGAACACTCTACTTCTTCTTATTCTGAGTCGCTTAACAATCTATTCAGAGCGTTCAGATATGCTTTAGTTGAAGAGACAATGATATCGCCATCTGCTCCGCGTCCGGTATACACACTTCCATCCGTCGCTTTTACTCGAACAGTAACTTCTCCCAAAGCATCAATACCTCGTGTAACCGCTTGGACAGAGAACTCTGACAGATCGTTTTCGACCTGAACAATTTTATTTACCGCTTTATACACCGCATCGATTGGGCCTGTACCATAGGCACACTCAGTCGTGACCTTGCCCTCCACGTGCTCAAGAGTAACTGTTGCGGTTGGAATGAGCGGGAATCCGCAGCTAATCTGAACGCTTTCCAAAACATATATTGCTGAAACGTTTCGATCGAGCTCATTTATTAAGCTGGTCAAATCCTCGTCATATACTTCTTTTTTCTTGTCTGCCACTTCTAAAAACTGCTGATACACTTCATCGAGTTTGGCAGAATCCAACTCATAACCAAGCTCTTCTAAGCGATGCTTCAGCGCAGCGCGCCCACTTCGTGCCGATAATACAATCTGGCTGGTTCCCGCACCAACTTCAGCTGGATCAATGATTTCGTAGGTGTCACGCTTCTTCAGTACACCATCTTGGTGGATTCCTGAAGAGTGAGCAAAGGCATTTGCCCCCACTATTGCTTTATTCGCCTGAATGCTCATGCCCGTAATCGAGGAAACCAGCTTGCTCGCCTTCGTGAATTCCTTTGCGTTAATAGAAGTAGTGGCACCCAGTTCTTCTTCGTGCATTCTGATGGCCATAACTACCTCTTCCATGGCAGTATTTCCAGCACGTTCGCCAAGACCATTAATTGTGCATTCCACCTGCGTAGCGCCGTTCATAATGCCTGCAATTGAAAGTGCGGTAGCCATACCCAGATCGTTATGGCAATGCACAGCAATATCAACATCGTCTATACCTTTGACGTTCTCCTTCAAGTATTTGATGCGCGCTCCAAATTCTTCAGGGAGCGAATAGCCTGTGGTATCAGGAATATTTACAACGGTTGCTCCAGCAGCAATAACCGCCTCAATAACGCGAGCCAAGAAGGCATAGTCTGACCTACCTGCATCTTCAGCATAGAATTGAACATCGTCAACGTAGTTTTTTGCATATCGGACACAACGTGCAGCGCGTTCAACGCATTCATCCTCGCTTATACGCAGCTTATCGCGCAAGTGGCTTGGTGAAACTCCAATTCCCGTATGAATGCGTGGCCTCTTGGTGTATTTCAAAGCATCCGCTGCAGAATCAATATCTTTTTCTACTGCACGTGTTAAGGCACACACAATGGCATTGTCTCCTGCAAGTTCCGCGATACGACGAACGCTCTCGAAGTCTCCTGGACTCGATACGGGAAAACCAGCCTCAATTACGTCAACATTCAAGCGAAGAAGCTGACGAGCGATGACAAGTTTCTCCTCGGTGTTCATTGAGGCTCCGGGAGATTGTTCGCCGTCTCGCAAAGTGGTATCAAATATCTTTATTTTCTTATTCATGAGTATTTCTCTTTCCTATGATTGTTTTCTACAGACTTACCAGTGATATAAAAAGATACCGATGGAGTGCCATCGGTATCTTGAGCTGTAACCGTTCCCTATGTGATTAGTGTTTACTTTCGCATCATACCAATCGAGAACGATTACAGCTTAACTAGCCATAGGTTCTTTAGCTCAACAGCATCGCGGATTTCATCCATGATGTCGTCTGTTAGAGCACTTTCAATATTCATGAACACGAGTGCGTTTTTCTCGTCTTCCTTCATGCCAACCTGCATGGTTGTGATATTGATGCCTGCATTTCCAAGAATGGTGCCAATGGTACCAATCTTGCCAGGTGAATCAACATATTCAAAAATCAGGGAATGTGGACCGGGCACTACTTCCATCGCATAACCAAGCAGGGAAACAATTCGTGGCGTTTTGCCAGAACCAGTTAAGGTACAAGCTACCTCTTCCCCATCTGCATTCAGCGAAACAGTTGAAGCATACTCTTTTGCATCAGGTGTCGAAGCAGTCTTTACCTTGATGTCATAACGACGCGCGAGTGCTTCTGAGTTTACAGGAGTTACCGAAGTACTCACACGACCCTCAAGAATTCCACCCAAAGCTCCTGATTCAAGAATGGAAATATCTGTACCTGCAAGTGTTCCCGCAGCTGTAATCTTTAAGTATTGAGGCAATTCGCCTGTAAGTTGATTTAACAGAGAACCCATCATCTGGCAGGCAGGAACGTAAGGACCAACCGCTTCCATAACCTCTGGAGGAACAGGAGCCATATTGACTGCCGTTGGAACAATTGCTCCCTCAAGACCAGCCGCAACGTACTCGCCAATTTGAGCACCTGCACGTGCCTGTGCTTCCTTTGTTGAGGCACCCAAATGAGGGGTAAGAATAACGTTTTTCAGACCATGCAAAGGACTTTCGGAACAGGGCTCTTTCTCGTACACATCGATACCTGCAGCACGAATCTTTCCAGATGCAATATATTCAGCAAGCCCATCAACGTCATAAATGCCACCGCGAGCAGTATTAACAAGAATGACGCCATCCTTCATAGCTGCAAATTGAGCAGGACCAAACATACCGATGGTTTCCTTAGTTTTAGGAAGATGTACGGTAATGAAGTCTGCCAAAGGAACAATCTCATCAACTGAATCATAGAGCGTAATGCCCATCTCTTTTGCTCGCTCAGGCGTGCAATAAGGATCATAACCAATAAGATTCATGCCAAAAGCACGAGCGCGATCAGCAACCAAACCACCAATACGACCAAGGCCGAAAATAGCGAGTGTTTTCTTGTAAAGCTCAACACCAGTAAAATCGCCGCGCTCCCATTTTCCCGCATGCATTGAGTTGTAGGCCTGTGGCGTATTACGCGCGCAAGCAAGCATGAGGCACATGGTTTGTTCGGCTGCAGATGTGACATTAGAGAACGGTGCGTTGCAAACGATAATGCCGTTTTCAGTAGATGCCTCAACGTCAACGTTATCGATGCCTACTCCAGCGCGTCCGATTACGCGAAGATCCGTTCCTGCCTCGATTACCTCACGAGTAACTGTTGTAGCAGAACGCACGATGAGCGCTGCGTATCCAGGAATTGTTGCAACTAATTCTTCGGGGCTCATGTCGAGAATGACATCAACCTCAAACCCTTTATCTTGAAGTATCTTAATGCCCTCTTCAGCGAGTTTTTCAGATACTAAAACTTTGTCCGCCATTATTGTCTTACACCTATTCCTTCCATCATACGAGCCTTAACTCATCCTCACTTACTGTGCTCTCACATAATACGACAATCAAACCTAGTGAAACGCACTAATTAAAAAACTTTCTACCCAAGGCTATCTTACGAGTTGTTCTTCTCGAAATCCGCCATAAAGCTTACCAGTTTCTCGATTCCCGCCTTTGGCATCGCGTTATAGATACTTGCACGCATACCGCCTACGCTACGATGACCCTTAAGGTTTACCATGCCTGCGCTTTTTGCTTCGCTCACAAACTTCGAATCAAGCTCGTCGCTACCAGTAATAAAAGGTACATTCATAAGAGAGCGGTCTTGCTTGCGTACGGTGCCTTTAAAAAGTTTACTTTCGTCGAGATAGTTATAAAGTAGGTTAGCCTTCTCGACATTATGCTCTTTCATGGCCTCTAAGCCACCTTGCGCTTTTAGCCACTTAAACACCTTACCGCAGATGTAGATTCCGTAAGCAGGTGGCGTGTTATAAAGCGAATCGTTATCGGATTGCGTCTTCCACTTAAGCATGGTAGGTGTGCATTCCATAACATCATCGCGAATTAAATCTTCACGAATAATGGAAATTACTACACCAGCTGGACCAACATTTTTTTGCACGCCTCCATACATCACGCCATACTTGGTGATATCAACCGGCTCTGAGAGGAAGCAAGAAGAGACATCTGATACAAGATCTTTGCCCTTCGTGTTGGGAAGAGTGTGAAATTTTGTACCGTAAATAGTATTATTCTCGCAGATGTAGAGGTAGTCAGCATCTTCTGAAATTGGCAAATCAGAACAATCAGGAATATAGGAGAAAGTCTCGTCTTCGCTCGAAGCAATTGCGCGAGCATCACCGTAAATTTGTCCTTCTTTCCATGCTTTTTTAGCCCAGGCACCCGTAATGATGTAATCAGCTACCTTGTTCTTCATCATATTCATGGGGATAGCAGCAAATTGCTGTGAAGCACCGCCCTGCAGGAACAAAACTTTGTAGTTATCAGGAATTCCGATGAGCTCACGAAGATCAGCCTCTGCAGTCTCGATAATCTCAGCAAAGGGAGCTGAGCGATGACTCATCTCCATTACCGACATTCCGCTTCCACGGTAATCGAGCATTTCCTCAGCAGCTTGTTTAAGCACCTCTTCAGGCAAAACAGCTGGACCTGCAGAAAAATTATATACCCTACTCACTTCTAAACTCCTTCACTTGCCATATTCCCGTTAAATTTCGTACCCGCAAGTATAATACAGATGGCTACACTTGCTTGCTTCACTGCTGTCAACGGATAAAAACACCTTTACGCGTTTTTGTTCCACGAGAACATTGAGCGAATCTCGGCGCCCACTTTTTCAATCTGATGCTCGCCATGTTCTGCGCGTTGACTGAGCAGCCAAGGCGAACCCGCGCGGCTGTCTTCTATGTAGCGCTGTGCGAAGTTTCCGTTTTGAATGTTGACTAAGATTTCTTTCATAGCCTTTTTCGCTTCGTTGCCGATGACCTGAGGTCCTGCATAGTAATCTCCGAATTCAGCCGTATTAGAAACTGAAGAACGCATCGTGTGCATGCCGCCCTCAAACATCAGATCAACAATCAATTTCATCTCGTGGAAGCACTCGAAGTACGCCATCTCGGGTGGATATCCTGCCTCAACCAAAGTTTCAAACCCGGCCTCGATAAGCGCGGTAACTCCTCCGCACAATACCGCCTGTTCACCGAACAGATCTGTTTCAGTTTCATCTTTAAAAGTTGTTGCAATTACCCCAGAGCGTGCGCCACCGATTCCCCATGCATAAGACAGGGCCAACTCGCGAGCTTCGCTAGAGAAATCTTGATGCACGCTAATCAGGCATGGAACGCCAGAACCCTCGACATATTGACGACGCACCATATGACCGGGACCTTTTGGCGCAATCATAATAACATCGACATTCTCTGGTGGCGTGATATAGCCATAGTGAATATTGAAGCCATGCGCAAAAGCAAGCGTGTCTCCCTGCTCAAGGTAAGGAGCAATATCGTTTTCGTAAATGCCTGCCTGCTTCTCATCGGGTGCAAGAATCATGATGAGATTAGCTTCTTTGGCAGCATCTGCTACGTCCATCACCTTAAGTCCCGCCTCTTGTGCCGCTGCGCGGGAAGCTGAATCTGGTCGCAGACCTACGCGCACGTCGCAGCCAGAATCTTTCAAACTCAAAGCATGAGCATGTCCTTGTGATCCATATCCGATGATCGCCACTTTCTTTGCCTGAATTAAGCTTGGGTTCGCATCGCTTTCGTGATAAATAGTTACAGCCATGATAGAGGTCCTTTCCTTAGTCTTTGCTGTTACGTGACATGGCGATCTTTCCTGTTCGGATGATCTCTTTTATTCCATAAGCACGGAAGAGGTCTTCCATGCCTTGAAGCTTTTTTTCGTCTCCAGTGGCTTCAATCGTAAGCGAGCTTCCGCCCACATCAACGATTTTCGCGCGAAAGACATTGGCGATTTCGATAATTTCTCCTCGGCGATCTGCGGGAGCATTTACCTTGAACAAAACAAGTTCGCGCTCGATTGCTGAATCATTCGTTAAGTCGGTAATCTTGTGGACCGATATCAACTTATGTAGCTGTTTGACAATCTGTTCATAAGCAACATCATCAGCAAAAACGATTGCAGTTACACGTGACATGGTAGGGTCTTCAGTAGTACCCACCGTAAGTGACTCAATATTAAAGCCTCTTCGCGAAATCAATCCGGTGACACGGCTCAATACGCCTGGTTTGTTTTCAACAAGAACCGAAAGTATGTGTCTCATCGTGCGCCTCCTATCGCTTCTTGTTCTGTGCTCGTTTTGCGCGTTGCTCCGGTCTCGACATCAATTTCGCCGAAGGTATCGCCAAGAGTTTTCCCAGGCGCAACGATGGGATAAACGTTTTGATCGCTAGGAGTAACAACATCAAGCAAGTAAGGACCATCGCTGGCGAGCATACGAGCAATTGCAGCCTCTAACTCTGCCGGGTTCTCTACCCTATCGCCTTCCCAACCATACGCTTTAGCAAGCTGCACAAAATCTGGTATCGAAGCATCGAGCGAAGTGTGCGAATAGCGCTCGTTGTAGAAGAGCTTTTGCCATTGGCGAACCATGCCAAGAGCTCGGTTATCAAGAATCATGACCTTTACCGGTATCTTATTTATACCTGCTGTTGCCATTTCCTGACTATTCATCTGAAAAGATCCATCACCGGCAACGCAAACTACCGTTTTGTCCGGACAGCCTAAAGCCGCACCAATTGACGCAGGAAAGCCAAATCCCATAGTGCCTAAACCACCACTTGAAATAAAACTTCGAGGGCTTTCGCGCTTGATGTTTTGTGCCGCCCACATTTGGTGCTGACCTACTTCGGTTACTACAATGCTTTTTTGCGCATCCAGCATATGAGAAAGCGTGGAAAGCAAGACTTCGGGAATAATCGTATCCGGATCTTCTTCCAGGCCAGGATGATAAAGCGGCCATCGCCCACGCCAAGCCTGAGCTTCTTCAACCCAAGCTTTAGTGATTGGTGAAGCATTACGCTTTTTGAGCTCGGCAACAACGCCTGCCAAGACCCCTTTCACATCACCAACGATAGGAATCTGCGCTTCACGCACTTTTCCAATTTCGGCTGGATCAATATCAATATGAATTACCTGAGCCTTTGGAGCAAATCCGGAAAGCAAACCGGTAACGCGGTCAGAGAATCGCGCGCCGCAGGCAATGATTAAGTCGCTTTCAGTTAACACCTTGTTTCCATACTTTGAGCCATGCATCCCAACGCCACCCATGTTAAGCGGATTTGATTGTGGGAAAGACCCTATTCCCATCAAGGTGGTAACAACCGGTATTTGCATAAGCTCTGCAAGCTCGAGAAGCTCAGTACTCGCGTCAGATGAGATAACTCCACCTCCGACATAAAGCACGGGCTGTTCAGCTCGGCTAATTCTGTCCGCAGCCTGTTTTATCTGCTTGACGTTTCCTTTATAGGTTGGTCGATATGAGGGAAGATGTACGCGTTCTGGATACTCAAAAATCATCTCCTCGGCTGCCAGATCACTTGGAATGTCAATAAGCACAGGGCCAGGACGCCCTGTTTTAGCGATATGGAAAGCCTCACGAAAGGTTTGTGTCAGCTCCGAGGTATCCTGCAAAAGATAACTGTGCTTAACTACAGGCATCGTTATACCCACGATGTCTGACTCCTGAAAAGAATCCGTACCAATAACTGCGCGCGGAACCTGCCCCGTAATAACGACCAGAGGAACGCTATCCATATAAGCCGTTGCAATACCGGTGACAGTATTGGTGGCTCCTGGCCCAGAGGTAACTATCGCAACGCCAACCTCGCCAGTTGCCCGCGCATACCCATCCGCTTCATGGACGGCGCCTTGCTCGTGACGAGCGAGAATATGCCTGATACTCTGTGAGTCGAAAAGTGCATCATAGAGCCTGATGGCTTGCCCGCCCGGATAGCCAAAAATAAGATCGACACCCTCGGCTTCCAATGACGCAACAACCGCTTGTGCACCGGTCATTTTTTGTCCCTGTTTTGCTGTTTGGGATCCTGTGTGATTTTTAATGGAATGCTCGAATTTTGAGGAACTCATTTGAGAACCGCCCCCTTATCTGCTGAGGTAACAAGCTTTGCATAACGCGCTAATACTCCGTAATCATGCTTTTGTTTCGGCTGAACGAACTTACTTCTTCTTTTCATCAGCTCTTCTTCGTCAACTTCAAGTTGTAACTGCCCCTGCTCTATATCAAGGCAAATAATATCGCCTTCTTCAATGAGCGCAATTGGTCCTCCAGCTGCTGCTTCAGGGCTCACGTGCCCAATAGCGGGTCCTTTCGTAGCTCCAGAGAATCTGCCATCGGTAATAAGGGCAACCGAAGTTGATAAGCCCATTCCAACAATTGAAGAGGTGGGCGTAAGCATTTCACGCATCCCGGGTCCACCTTTGGGGCCTTCGTAGCGGATAACAACTACGTCGCCCGGCTGGATGAGACCTGCGTCGATAGCTGTGCAGGCATCTTGCTCGCTATTGAAAACACGAGCGGGACCTCGATGGGAAAACATTGCTGGATCGACAGCGGCTTTCTTTACTATTGCACCATCAGGCGCGATATTACCATGAAGAACCTTGAGGGCTCCCACGGGAGAATAAGGATTATCGTGAGTGCGACACACCTCACCATCAGCCGCTTTCGTATGAGCAAGGTAGGTCTCAAGATTACCAGTACAAGTAATTGCGCTAGTATCGAGTAGGTTAAGCTGGGCAAGTTCATGCATTACCACTGGCACACCACCAACCTCATATAAATCACTCAGAGGACGCGGGCCTGAAGGCTGTAGCTTTACGAGATGAGGCGTATGAGCGCTTACTTTTTCCCAGTCATCTAAGGTAATTGGATGGCCAGCTTCTGTAGCGATAGCGCTCAGATGCAGAACGGTATTGGTTGAACCCCCAAATGCCATATCGCAAGCCATCGCATTATGAATAGCAGCACTACTTATAATATCGCGAACGCAAATGGCCTTTTCGAGCAACTCCATTACCTTCATACCAGCATGCTTTGCTAAACGAATTCGCTCTGAATATACCGCTGGAATTGTGCCATTGCCCGGCAAAGCAATACCGAGCGCCTCACAAAGACAATTCATAGAGTTGGCTGTAAACATACCAGAACAGCTTCCGCAGGTCGGACATGCAGTCTTCTCATAATAGGAAAGCTCTTCTTCGGTCATGGTTCCCGCCCCAACCGCTGCAACACCATCAAAAAGGGTATTGAGATCTGTCGTCGGTCCGCAACCGCCAGCTTGCTTACCGGCAAGCATCGGACCACCCGAACAAAAAACAGTTGGTAGATTAACGCGGAGAGCGCCCATCAGCATTCCCGGCACAACCTTATCGCAGTTAGGAATGCAAACTACCGCATCAAATTGGTGTCCTCGCAAAACGCACTCAACCGAATCGGCAATAACCTCACGAGAAACAAGTGAATAATGCATGCCTTCGTGATTCATTGCGATACCATCACATACGCCAATGGTAGAAATCTCAAAAGGAATACCACCAGCCATATAAATGCCTGCTTTTACCGCTTCACCTATTTTATCAAGATTAAGATGACCTGGGATAATATCATTACGAGAGTTGATTACTGCAACGAGTGGACGTCCTAACTCCTCGTCGGTTAAGCCATCCGCTCTCAACAGTGACCGATGCGGAGCTCTCGCAATACCTTGCGTGATTGCCTCACTTCTTAAATCCACAAGCACTCCTTCCCTACCAACAAAAAAATCCTGGGCAAACTGCACCAGGACAACGGTCAGGAAAAGTAACTCAAGAAGAGTACTTTCTCGCAAAGACTTATAACGGATGTCGCCGGTTCAGCTTACTTATCTCATCATCTTTCGAAGGTCGTCCGAATAGCGTGATGATATGTTCTTCCTGAACTGCTCAGAGGGGGCTTTCAGACCGTCCAACATCGACTCACAGCATCCGTCGACTCTCTCTTAGAAGGATTCGTCCCTACTTTCCTCTTCAACGCATTTAGTTCTATTAAGTTGAGTTGCATTGTATACCCAAATAATGACGCACACCAACAATCCATGTGACGAGAGGTAGCTTTATTCATAGTTTAGGCTAAGTGAGCTTATGCACTTTGCTGGTCGATGCGCATGAAGGATAGTATTTCTGCGTCCGAATCTTGCCCGAGTAAAGCCGATAAAAATACATCGGGGCGCAGACTTCCAGTTGGTTTTGCCAGCAGACTGAAGCTCAATTCGGTGCCATTAAGCGTTGGTCCATCAATAAGATACTCAGAAACAATGAGTTCACGCTCCTTTTTCTTACGAATGACCGTCAAAGATTCTGGCACCAGAAGTTCACGCTTAAGCGGACTCGAAAAAACCACTTGATATCGACTTAGCGGAAACGCAACCGAAGCCGCTGGGTAACGCTTGTCAATATAGTCGACACTGAGAGCTTTTAAATCATCGGTTCCTTGAGCGCACAAGGCATCAAGTATTTTATCGGGTGCTATATAGCGCGTAATCTGCAAATCAAAACATTCGCGCAAACCACCAATTCCCACCGGCAAAGCCGATCCAAAGGCAATTTTCATATGAGGCGAGAAACCTTGAGAGATTTGATACGGAAGCTCTGCCCTTCTTACCATACGCTCAAGCGCACGCGCCAACTCGAGATGCGACAAAAGTGCTAAACGACCTTTGATTTCGAAGTACACCCGTATGCGAAATGAAGTATCAGACATGTCGAACCTCTTGTAACTCAAGATCAATATCATAGTTGGGGCACAAGCCACAGTTAACGCATCCTTCAAAGGAGCAGTCGGGAGTTAAGCTAGCCTCAAAAGCTCGCTGTCTTTCGAGTTTTAAGAAATCAAGATCAACTCCGCAATCTATATGTGCCCACGGAAGTACTTCATCGACAGAAAAGCCTCGCGAGGCTAAGGCCTCAATATCAAGACCACAATGCATAGCCGCCTCGTTCCAAGCACTATACGAAAAACACTCTGTCCAGGCATCAAAGCGCGCTCCGCGCCTCCACGCCTCTTCGAGAAGATTTGCACACTCTCTTCCGCCTCGACTTAGCACGGCTTCTATTAAGCTTGTCGATGGATCGTGCCAGCCAACCTTAATTGCTCGGTATTTTACCGATGAGCGCAAGAGGTTAACGCGGCGCTGCGCTTCTTCGGCACTAATTTGCTCTTCCCATTGGAAAGGCGTTTGCGGTTTTGGCACAAAGAGCGCGCACGAGATACCCATTTGAACATTGCCTCTTTGCTCGGGTGCAACAGCTGCCTTCGCACGATCAAATGCCTGTTGGGCTAAACGCGCAATACCCTTTATATCGTCATCAGTTTCTGTTGGAAGCCCAATCATAAAGTAAAGCTTACAGCGCCTCCAGCCAGCTGCGAAAGCTGCATCGATGGCTTCAAAAAGGTTATCTTCGCTTACATTCTTGTTGATTACATCGCGTAATCTTTGAGTGCCTGCCTCGGGAGCAAAGGTCAAGCCTCCTTTTTTCTGGCCTGCTACAAGCTCTGCCATGCTGACACCAAAAGAATCCAATCTTTGCGATGGGATTGAAATGCGAATGCCTTTTCCAGAATACATCTTGTTTAAGCGGCTAAGAATTTGAGAAACTTGCGAATGATCAGTACTCGAAAGCGAGGTTAAGCTGACCTCGTCATATCCTGTTTCTTCTAGTCCACGCTTTACGGCATCAACGATGTTATCCACGCTTCGCTCACGCACAGGGCGATAAATCATGCCCGCCTGACAAAAGCGACAACCGCGCGTGCATCCACGTAAAATCTCAACATTCAGGCGATCATGTACTACCTCAGAGAAAGGTACGATACAAGGTTCCCAGGCTGAGCTTGTCGCAAAGCCCTCATAGACACATCTTTCAAAGGTGGTGGGAACGTCTTTGTCGCGAGGTCGAATCCAGGATGAGCTTTTCTGCGCCTCATCAGGACTTAGCCATTCGTACAAAGATGGCACATACTGTCCGGGAATTTGCGCTATTGCACGAAGAATCTCACGCCTGCCGCAACCTTCTGCTTTAAGTTTGCGATGAAGGCTTAGCACTTCAGGCAAGGATTCTTCCCCTTCTCCAAGAGTAATAACATCAAAGAAAGCGTGAAAGGGTTCTGGATTGTAGGTGCAAGGACCTCCTCCCACAACCAAAGGCTCGGTCTCTCCCCGCTTATCTGCGTGGATAGTAATACCACTCATATCCAAAGTTTCAAGAATGTTGGTTGCTGCAAGCTCATGAGAAATCGTGATTCCAACTGCGTCGAACTCCGACACCGGAGCACAGCTCTCTAGCGAGAAAAGCGGCAACTTCTCTTTACGCATAACATCGCAAAACTCTGGAGCAGGAAGATACGCACGCTCTGCCGCCATCCCCTCACGCGCGTTAACAGCATTCGTTAAAATCCGAACCGCCTGATTAGCCTGTCCGATTTCGTAGGTATCTGGATATATCATACAGAAGCGATACGCAACATCTGGCTTATACGTAGCGCCCCATTCATGGTCAATATATCGACTCGGACGTTCGGCGCGCGCAAGAAGCGGCGCTAAACGAGGCCATAAATCGGTCATGTATTCCTCTATTTCTTTATGCGATTGGATACGAAGTTGCTGACCGAACCAATGACTTTAGTTCCCGTCTCAGATCCTGCTGCTTGAACAACTTTAGCACGAGCTTTGTCGACAACTTCTGCGAGTCCCGCAATCGATCCGCCGCCCTCAAAATACTCTACCGCCGCACGCCCCATCGCCTGAGTTCCGCTATACCCAATTGCTGCTTTTACCGCCCATCCTAAACCAGGCACAAATGCAACAATTTGACGAGAGATTGAACGGAAGAAGAAGGCTCCGCCTACAACGGCGGCAAGCTCTTTTATACGATTGGTGTCCATGGGTTGACCATAGGCAGCAGCAATTTGCAGAAGCATCTTTGCCTGATTAAGAGTCATAACCGGCATATCGGCGCCTGGGATAAAAACAACCAAGCCAACACCAGCATTTTGCAGCGATGTTGCATTAACTGATTCGAGTGAAAGGGTTCGTCTAATAAACTTAAACGCTATTGCAAATGCAAGACGCTTTTCTTTGCAGGCGTCAATTATCCACTCGCCCATATAGGTGTTGATGAGAGCAGTTCCTGCCTCATCAAGAGCAATCGGCTCTTCTGCTGAGCCCGTGTTTTCAGGAAGACGCTTTTTCCGTACTCTAGCAACAGGACTGATGATATCGTCCTTATCAAGCGGGTGACCCGTCTTTTGTGCTATCTCAAACACCAAATCGGGCAGCGTAGTTACAATCATAACCGGAACGCCCGCAGCTCGAATATCTGCAGCATAGGCTCCAATGTTCTCGTTAAGCCCAGCAACGATGACTGCCATATCAACCTCAGCTGTAGTCACCACAGGAAAACTCGGGAAATACATGGTAGACACACGCGCATATGATGAAGCGCTTGCAAAGGCTTGACGAACAACGGCTTGCACATCCCCTGGAGCGCTTTCGTCCATATAAATACTGACTGACAAGGGAGTTTGGCGTGCTTCCTCAATGTTTGTTGCTTCATCAAAAATGGCTTTGATATCGACGGGTAACTGCATATGCGCCTACTTTCTATCGATTACCACGCGCCCAGACTGATCCTATCAGCCCAAGCAGCATGAAATTGACAACCATGAACGACGATCCCCAACTCACAAAAGGCAGAGGAATACCCGTAATTGGCATAAGTCCACAGGTCATTCCTATGTTCTCCAGAATCTGAAACAGCCACATTCCTGCTATACACATGACAATAAGAAGGCCGAACAGATCGCTTGCTTTTGTTGCGATATTAAAGCATATCAGAATGAGTGCTCCATACAGACCAAGGAGAACCAAGACACCTAAAAAGCCAAGCTGCTCTGCAAGAACGCAAAAGATGAAATCAGTTGGTGCTTCAGGAAGATAACCAAGACTCGACTGCGTGCCAGCTAGAAGTCCTTTGCCAAAGAGCCCACCTGAACCTATCGCAATTTTTGCCTGATTAAGATTGTAGCCTTCATCGGATTGCGCGTAATCTTGGTCGATAAACACCAACAAACGTGCTCGTTGGTATTCTTTTAACAAGAGATACTCTCCTCTTGAGTTTTTTATCATCTCATCAATTGCCATAAGTGCGATAAAGGCAGCAACTGCAGCAAGCAAAGTAATCAAGAGATATTTTGCCCGCGCACCACCAATAATCATGGCAACTGCACCAATAAACAGATAGACCAAACCAGTACCCAAGTCATGAGTAAGCACACACACAAAAGGAAGCAAGAGAATCAAAAACGTCTTTACGTACTCACGTGGGTCATCAAGCTTCCCGCCATACCGTGATACAACACTTGCCGCAAGGAGGATATAGGTAAATTTAGCAAACTCTCCCGGTTGTATTTGCTGACCAAAGATTGATATCCACGAGGTAGCGCCGTTTACCTCAACACCCAGGAACGGGACATAGGGAAGCAAGATAAGCACCACGGTAATTGCAAGAAGAATTGTGGTGTAGTCTGACAAGAGTCGGTAATCAAATCTCCAGATGAGAAGCATGAGTATTGCGCCAAGACCAACACCTTGTAGCTGTCGCACGAAGTTATAATCTGCGTTATCTACTACAGCCGTCCACACAACAAGCAAGCCGTAGGATAGCAGTGCTGCCATGACGCAGATTAATGGCACGTTGATATAGGTGAAGCGACGCGGCTTCGAGGCATTATAGGCAACCTGATCGGGTGCTTTGACTGAGCTTACTTCGGGTAACTGAGGCATATGATGTATCAGTCCGTCCTTCCCGAGCTCGTGTTTCCATAGTCAAGTTCTACCGATTCGCCACTTGAGCCAGCGATTGGTGAGAGAGACATATCAAGGCTACCTTCATCGTATCGAAGAGCAGCACTCAGCACTTCTGCGCACAAAGGACATGCCGATTGTGCACCAGCACTACCCTCTTCAACCACACAGGCTACAACATACTTCGGATTGTCGTAGGGTGCATAACAGGCAAACCATCCGAAATCTTGTTTTCCAGCAACTTCTGCAGTACCCGTTTTTGCGGCTGCAGAGCTAATGCCATTCTGGTAGAAGGCGCGCGATACAAGAGTATCCTCATCAGCAACACCTTTGAGCGAATCGCGCATAATATTTAAATGCTCGGGCGTAACCTCAGGCGTCGAGAGAATCTCGGGCTTGAATTCAACCACCTTTTGGTTTTCGGAATTACGTACTTCTTTAAGAAGATGAGGTTTAGGAATTTTTCCTGTTGCTACAGCCGCATAGCCTATCGCCATCTGCATAGGAGTAACTAAGACATATCCCTGACCAATTGACATATTTGAAAGATCTCCGGGCTTCCATGAAGCTTCTTCGGGAACATCTTTAAAGTAATCCTGTTTCCACTCAGGTGTCGGAATACGTCCTGCTTCTTCTCCTGACAGATCGATTCCTGTTTGCTTACCAAAACCATAACGCTTGATAAAATCTTGCATGGCGGTATTTCCCACCGTGTCACGCGCGTCATAAAAGCTTTTAGCAATCTCGTAAAAAACCGTGTCGCACGATACCACGACGCCCGTTCTAAATCCCAAATGTCCATGACCAGACAAATCCCAACAGGACTGAGGGTCGTTGGCTCCAAACCCTGTCCAAGTGCCCTGACAATCCCATTCTCGTTTGTCGTCGGCAAAGCCAAATTCAAGACCTGCAAGACCCGTAAAAGCTTTAAAGGTAGACGCAGCAGGATATGTTCCCGCAATAGCGCGATTTAAAAGAGGATAGTGCGATTCAGTGGTATTAAATAAATCCCATACTTCCTGAGAAATACCTCCGATGAAGCTTTCGGGAGTGTAGGTAGGATAATTTGACAGGGCAACTACTCCCCCGTCAGTAACATCTAGGCAAACAAGAGACGCTGCTGTTCCCTTTCCTTTACCGATAACACCTTCAGGCGCCACCATAGCCGCAAGAGCTCGATCGGCAACTTGTTGCACCTGAGCTTTGATGGTGAGGTAGATGTCGTTGCCTTTCGTTGGCTCGGTCTCACTTACCACCTGCCTTACCGTTCCGTCGGCATCTGCAACCACGACACGTTGGCCGTGATCGCCAGCCAGAATAGAATCGTAGCTTGCTTCAACACCGGTCTTTCCAATAGTGTCGCCCATCTCATAGACAACACCTTCTTTTTGCGTCTGAAGTTCTTCCTCAGACATGAGACCGGTGTATCCAAGTACATGCGCCGCTAAAGCGCCATACGGGTATTCGCGTACGGTGCGAGATTCTGTACTTACTCCCGGAAACGCACTTGCATGCTCGGATATAAAGGCCACATTACGCAGGCCGACATCGCTAGCGACAATGCGCTGACTCTGAGCGCCGCTAGAAGTATCCATGATGCGTTGCCTGACGATATTATGGGGAATGCCTAAAAGAACCGAGAGGCGCTGAACAACATCTCGATCGTTAGCTACCTCGGCATTTGCAAGCACCGTAAGAGAGCTCCTGTTTTTTACCAGAGGCACCCCAGCTGCATCGTATATGAGCCCGCGCGGAGCAGTAGTCGATACGGTGGTGTATGTATTAAGTTCTGCCTGCTCAAGATACTCTTCACTATCAAGAATCTGCATATTCCAAAGGCGAATTCCGAGGGCACCAAACACAGCCGCGGCAAATACTCCCATGGCAACGAAACGCGATTTTAGCGAATCCATCATGTTAGAAGCTGAGGAGGCTGGTTCGTTAACCCTGATGGGAGCAGAGCGATTTCCTGGTTTACGGTAGTTATCTGCTTTCGAAGAAACACCGACACTGCTAATTGATTGCACGCTGTGCTTCCCGCTCTTGACCTTCGAGGGACCTTTTCTGTTGCGCACAGCAAAGACAATCAAAACGATTGCCACGAGGATGACTAGAGTTACGATGATGGCGATAATGGCAGACAGCACATCTATCCCCTAAAAACGCGGTTTCTTTTTTCGCCTTTTGGGAAGCTGCGAAACTGATCCTGAAGGACCGAGCGACGCATGAGGAGCATCCGAAGAAGAGCTTCGTGGGGTCTCAACAAAAAGGCGCAAAGCGATTGGATAGAAAATAAAACCAAACACGCAATCATAAAGCGTGCATGGAAGCGCACGATAAAGGAAGGCGTCAATAGGGCCAGCGCTAAAGCCAAACATCAATAAAAACAGTGCGTAGATTGTTTCAACCAAAAGAAAGGATACGAAAAGAGTGATAGCTGCCATAGCAAAGGCGCTATTGTTCATAACCATAAACAACCGTGAAGCACAAAAGGCTGCAAGAACCATGAGAAATGCCATGGCTCCAACAGGGCCATGCCCCATTAGATCAAACAAGAGTCCAAAAACAAAAGCGACAATAAGCGTAGAATTATTCATTGGTCGGACTATGGCAAGTACCAGGGAATACGCAAGTAAGAAATTTGGCATAACCGAAAATATCGCGATGTTCGGAGCAACAACAAGCTGCAGAATTACCGCAGCTGCTGCCCCAATAATCATGATGATAGAATCGCGGCTCATGCTACTCATCACCCGCTTCGTCTTGTAGATTATCCCCCAGCACAACTAAAACTTCTTCAAGGGGGCCTACGTTATCGTTTGGCGACACCACAATTTTACGCGTCGAGCCTCCTTGGTTCTCGTCCACTTTTACAACCATTCCCACGGTAAGCCCTTGCAAGTAGCTGCCACCAAGACCCGAAGTTATAACCATATCGCCCGCCTCTACGGGAGCGTCTGCGTCCACGTCTTCAAGATAGAGCAAGCCCTCAAGAGAACCGCGAAGGATTCCCTCCGATCTGCTAGATTGCAGAATAACCGCCACTCCACTCATGGGGTCTCCTAATAAACGCACATCCGCACTAAAGGAGGTGGTAGATATAACCTGTCCGACTACGCCACTGGTTCCCATGACCGCTAGACCGGTAATAATCCCATCGTTTGAGCCTTTATCAATAGTGATAACCTGCTCCCACGAATTGATGCTGCGATTTACCACTCGAGCACCTGTGCTTTCGTAGTCATAGGAATCTTTCATGGCAAGCAGTGCCTCGAGACGTTGCGCCTCTTGACGATATTCTTCAAGCTTGGCGATTTCATCAATCAATTGAGCGTTGTAGCTGCGCAGAGATTCGAGTGAGGCATCGTTTGCTGTAGCATCTTCGATAGCAGAGCCCACGCCATCAGTGCCAGCGCCAACTGCCCCACCAACAATTTTTAGAGGGAGTACCGCACCGGAAACCGCAGACTGGACAGTATGAAGAGGGCCTTTTTCGCCCTCATTCGAATACACCGTCATCATTATCAGCGAGGCGAGCAAAAACACTACGAGCAGGATTCGCCCACTGAAAGCGGCAAGACTTTGTGGGAGCTTATCAGCCATAAACTGCGCTTGCTACCTATTTCGAACGCATCAAGGTTTGCTTCAAGGCTGTAGGCGTTTCTAAAACCTTCAAACACCCCATAACTACGTTAGTGAGTGCTGTCTCACTGGTCCATACAGGTATTTCAAGCTTCTCGGTAAGATAGCGATCGAGACCACTAAGCAGGCCACCACCACCGGTAAGCAAGATTCCGTTTTGAATAATATCGCTCGCAAGATCTGGATTGGTCTTTTTGAAAGTTTCTTTAATGTGAGAAACCATTTCGTCAATGGGAGGCTGAATAGCTGCCCGAACATCCTCAGATTGGATGGTTACTTCTTTTGGCTGTTCGGTAATAACATCTTGCCCCGAAATGAGCATATCGCGCTCGCGTCCATCTTCGAAAGGAAGAATCGAACCGATTTTAATTTTAATGACTTCAGCAGTACGCTCGCCAATTTTGATGCCAAGCAAATCGCGCAAATGAACAGCTATTGCCTCATCAATGCGATTACCGGCAACGCGTAAAGAAGACGAAGTAACTATTCCACCAAGTGAAATAACCGCAACCTCAGTGGTACCGCCACCAATATCGACAACCATAGAACCTGTAGGCTCGGTGACGGGCAGATCAGCACCCATAGCAGCGGCCATCGGCTCTTCAATAAGATATGCCTGACGTGCGCCGGCCTGAATAGCAGCTTCGAAAACCGCGCGTTTCTCTACCGATGTTGCACCACAAGGAATACAAATTACGATGCGTGGCTTTGGTTGCCAAGGGTACTGGCGCGGAGCAGCTTTGCTAATAAATGCAGACAGCATGGCTTCGGTAACATCGTAGTCGGCAATTACGCCATCGCGAAGCGGGTGCTCTGCCGAAAAGGCATCGGGCGTGTGATTAATCATATTCTTAGCTTCGTGACCTACAGCAAGAACACGATGTGTGCTTTTCTCAATAGCAACAACAGAGGGCTCGTTAATAACGATGCCTCCGCCTGATATTGCAACTAAGGTATTCGCTGTGCCCAAATCGATGGCCATATCGGTCGACATCTGGTTTGAAACGCTTGAAAACCTATCAAATATTGACATAAAGGATTTCCCCTTAAATCTCTTAACATACGAACCTGCATTTTAGCACAGGCATTTTATTCTTTGTGAAAATCCATACGCGATTCACCCACCTGAGGATAATCGCAGACCATCGTTTATAAAAATCGAGAATATCGATACCTAATTTGTCTCTCTTCTAACATTAAGTAACGCTTAGTCTCTGTGCGTTTTGCAGCACAAATCCTCCCGCATCCATTCTACCTCATATCAGATTGGACGTTTTGTGGTTGATGCACGGCCGGTATCTGCTTTTCCGGAAGATGTACTACCCCGCCATCAGGCTTTTTTCAAATCCTTCAGTGAGTGTAGCGGACCCGTCAACCACAAAACGCTCAATCTGACATCCCAGGAAGGCTAAGCCAAGAGATTTAGAGTTAGAAAACCGCAAACCAGCTCGCTGAAAACTTTCGAAGCTGCAGCTTTTGTCTCAATGAGACCCAAAACTACAGCTTCGTAAAATGCTATGAAAGCTCTTAGGCAAAATCAAGCAAGGAGCTTATGCGAAAAAGATACCAATCTCGCGTTCAGCTGATTCAGGGGAATCAGAGCCATGGATAACATTCTCGTCCATGATGAAGCCAAAATCGCCGCGAATCGTGCCAGGAGCAGCGCTTGCAGGATCGGTTGTGCCCATCAGCGAACGGCACTTTGCAACAGCACCATCGCCTGAGATAACCATCTTAACAACAGGACCAGAAGTGATGTAGTCAATCAGACCGTTGTAGAAAGGTTTGCCCTCGTGCTCTGCATAATTAGCCTTTGCTTGATCATTGCTAACCATGCCAAGTTCCATACGCTCTAGAACCAATCCAGCACGCTCAAAACGACCAACGATATCGCCGATATGCTTATTTTTGACACCATCAGGTTTAATCATGATGTAGGTTTTTTCAAGTGACATGTACGTTCCCTTCTTACTTTACTTTAGTGTTGGCTTGCGTAATATATTTCGACATCGGCAACTTTCCAGCCGATTAAATCGCGAACTAGCTTAACCTCGTAACTCACGTCGGCACCCTGCTCAGTTTGCGCCGTGGCATATACGATAGTCTCGCTCATTGATTTATTCATTCCATCTACCGTGATACTCGAATCTTGTACAACCTGGTTGAGCATTTCGTTGATGCTGTTCTCACTCAAATCCTCTGCAAACACAGAGCCTGCTGCAGCACTAGGGTTGTCGAAGAGCTCCTCAACAACTGATTCTTGGCTTGGATACCCATAACCTTGCGTGTAACCAAAGGCCGCTACACCGAAAAGCGCGAGCAATAATACGAATATAACGAGTACAACTTTAAGACCAACGTTTCTATGTTTGCGATGTTGTTTGGCAACACCCTTAGACCATTGCTCGAGCTCTTCATCGCTGGCATTAAAGAAACGATCACCATCGGTGGAGTATCCATCTTGTACGCCATAGTTATCTTCGGGGTAATACAATGCTTCAGTTTCTCCCGGAGCTGCTTCTTCATTTGGATACACCGGCGTGCCATCGGCACTCACATCAAGACCAGAAGTATCGGCATCTACCGGAGCAAGAGCCCCTGTTGAAGCTAAAGAACCTGTTGATGCAAGCGAGCCCGTAGCTACAGTAGCAATTGCTCGTTGGTAATCTACGCTGGCAGAATCGTTGAGGTAATAGGTCTTATCAGAAAGGGCGGTTTCGAAAGCAGTTACTGCATTCTGCATTTGCCCAGCAGCTACATAGGCCTGACCAAGGTTTGCAAAGAGCTTATTGCGCGTATCTTGCGACATGTCGAAAGGAAGAGCGCTTTCATATGAAGCGACAGCATCGGCAGGTCTGTTAAGTGCCATAAAGCAGATACCCAGATTGAGCAAAGATTTCGTGGGATCAGGGTTTTTCTCATCGAGAGCCGCTTGTCGGAAGGCTACTCCTGCTTCAGCAGACTTGCCCAACTTAAGCAGTGCATTTCCCATACCAGAATACGCTTTGTAGGGAGTGTCGTACTTTGCATCAGAGATAGCAACCTCAAAATAGCGTACGGCGTTCTCATAATCATGCAATGCCGCATACGACATGCCAAGATTGTAGCTAACGGTTCCGGAGGCATCATATGAAGTATCAGCTGTAGCTTGAGTGTAGGCATGAATTGCCTCGTGGTAATCGTTGAGCTTAACCAAACAGTTTCCTATTTGATGATACAGAAGCCCCATTTCGCCTGGTGCAAGTGCATTGCTGGTATCTTGCAAGCAATTAGTAAACTGTGCGAGTGCCTGCTCGTAATCCTGTGCGTCATAAGCTTGACGCGCGTGTTGAAATATCTCGTTGTTCATCAGGTTCCTTTACTATCACCGATATATGATCGAACACGAATCTTTACGCGTTTGCCTTTTCGATTTCGATGCCTTCTATCACATCGCCGACTTCAAGACTGTGGACAATATCAAGACCATCTATAGTTTGTCCGAAGACGGTATAACCAGAGTTGAGTGATGGCTGTGGTCCGAGACAGAGATAAAACTGTGAACCCGCAGAGTCAGGATTCTGCGAACGCGCCATTGCAAGCGCCCCATCTTTATGTTTATTGTTTTTATTGGTTGAGTACTCCTGCTTGATTTTGTATCCGGCATCGCCAGTACCAAATCGAGAAAAAGGACTGTTGGCTTTTTTCTTTACATCCTCAGAACTGTGCTCACGCGTATGAGGACATCCACCTTGAACGACAAATCCGGGGACATGACGATGGAATTTAAGATCATCGTAGAAGCCTTTTTGTGCAAGTTCTACAAAATTCCCCACATGAATAGGGGCATCTTTGCCAGCAAGCTGAATTCGAATCGGACCTTTAGAGGTCTTGATTACAGCAATCTCTTTGCCATTCGGCTGATACTCTGGAGTATACAATGCCATGTTTTTGCTCCTTTTCGTCTCGTATACCCGGCAGCATTTGTGCGGTTATTTTCCTGTCCTGGTGCCCTTGACAGGAATCGAACCTGTGACCTTCTGCTCCGGAGGCAGACGCTCTATCCCCTGAGCTACAAGGGCACAACTTATCAGATTATACGCTATTATGTTCTGAAACCAGGAAAGACGCTTAAGGAATTCACACGAGACATGGAAGAACGTATCCGCATCGAACGACTTATGTACGGCTCTGCAGGAGTTGGATATTCGCAATCAGGAAAAGCTATCTTTGTTGAAAACTCTGCTCCAGGCGATGTGGTTGACGTCGAAATAACAGAGGATCGACCGCGCTTTTCTCGAGGGCATATCACCACACTACACGAAAGCTCTTCTGTACGCGTCGAGCCCCAGTGCCCTTACTACGGGCATTGCGGAGGATGCTCGTGGCAACATATCTCTTACCCAGCACAACTCGAAGCTAAACGCGAAAACATCATCGCCGCACTAACGCGCAGCGCTGGCATCGCGCACAATCGTGCAATTTCTCTTGTTGAGCCCACGCTCCCAAGCAAGCGAGAATTTGGATATCGCAACAAACTTGAGCTTGCTGGTTCGTTTAGCAATCGTGCGGGATTTGAGCTTGGTCTGCATGCGCAAGGGTCCGCAGAAATTGTTGGAATCAAGGCATGCCCGCTTGCTCAGCGTGTCATAGAAAAAACCCCTCAATCAATCAGGGGGGCGCTTCGCTACCTGCAAAGTACGCAAGATTTAGAGATATTCAGAGTTGGCGTTAGAAACAGCCTGCGTACAGGCGATACAGAAATCGCACTCTGGACAAACCCTGGTGCATTCCCTCGAGCAAGCGTCGCAAAAACCCTTTTAAGCTCTTGTAAGGCAACGAGTATCGTACGTGTTGTAGCTAAGCAGGGAAAGTCTCGCGTCGTTAAAAACGTCGAAGTGCTTGAGGGTAAAGGGTATTGGGAAGAAGAGCTCTGTGACCTGCGCTTTAAAACAAGTGCTCCCTCATTTTTCCAGGTAAATACTGCGCAAGCCGAAAAGATCGTCAACACCGTACTTGAGTTTCTCGAGCCCGAGCAAAAGGCCTATGTTGCTGACCTTTATGCCGGAGGAGGAACTATTTCACTCGCTCTAGCACAAGCATGTGATGCGGTTGCTGCAATCGAATCCGCTTCTTCGAGTGTCAAGGATCTTCGGCGCAATGCCGAACTCAATCATCTCGATCTCGACATTGTTGGTGGTGATAGCGGCAGAGAGCTGCCCCAACTAGGAACGCTAGATGCACTCGTCGTTGATCCCCCGCGCGCAGGCTTGGCCGATGGCGTTGTCGAAAGCATCGTGGCAACAAAGGCGAACTCTGTTGTGTACGTAAGCTGCGATCCTGCAACCTTGGCGCGAGATATCGCTCGTTTTGAAAACCATGGCTATCAGCTATCAAAGGTTCAGCCAATCGACTTATTCCCCCAAACCTACCACGTTGAGACTGTTGTCTTGATGTCAAGGGTAAAAGATTAAGCGAGCTGAAAACCCTTATATATCAAGGGTCTTAGCACACATGGGTACAAAACTCATTGAGCGAAAAACATGAAAATATTGCTTC
>JBMNSJ010000019.1:0-32929 GCA_050945135.1 Raoultibacter sp. | reverse complement strand
CCTTTCCTTCCTTACTGGGATAGGATTCGATATGCAAACATGACCAGGCATTTGCACATGGTGGTTTAACATAGAGAAGTTTAGTTCTGGCATGTATTTGAAATTCATGCCATACCAGCTGGTGATAAAAGTGAGAGGCACTACAAGTGAGGTAACTACGGTAAGCCATTGAATCGTTTTGTTCTGCTGCGAGTCAATTTGCATTTGATACAGTTGTGCCAGTTGAAGACTATATTCTTTCAGGTATTGCGTGCGCTGAAAAAGCCGATCGCTTCGTTGTCCAAAGAGACGAAAAAGACGTCGGTCGTCTTTTGAGAGCAGCGAGTAATCATCCTTATTTATGCTACTTGCTAAGTCTGTGAGCTGCTGATAAAGACGATTGTGGTTCATGATTTTTCGACGAAACTTAACAAGCGTGGCATTGTCAATCTTCTTACGCTGCTCGGTAATCTGGTCTTCAATTTCGTTAAGCTTTTTCTCAATGTCAGCCATCAAAACAGGGTTATCCTCGATAAAATATTTCATAAACTCGTAGAGCACGCGTGCAGTAGATATCTTTGGAAGAAGTTTCAGATCGACAAGGTTCTCAAGTACCTCTTTAGCGCGATGAGTGGAATCGATAATGCTTAATCTTTGCACATCGAGATAAAAGCCAAAGTGCTCTTCTTTGTCTTCATTTCCTTTTGATGTGGGGAAGGAGAGCGATCCGATTATGCAGGTTGGAAGAAGGTTGGCGAAAGACCCATGAGAGTGACTGAGATGAGCAAGGGCATCGCGAACATCTTTATCCGCCACATCGAGCTGCTCGAGTTCTTCAAGACTATAAATCTCAACATAGAGAGAGTCTGAGCTGTTGTTTTGCGCGCCATCCGCCTTCAAAACAGCTGAACTTTGCTGAGAAGCTAAGGGAATAAGACCCTCGTGCAGTTTGAGTTCGTATGAGATGGGCATAAAATCACCTTTCGGCTAAAGCCGCCTTAACTTCGGCTACTGAATATAGACTGCCAAAAGAGCAAATGACGCCAGTGTTTCCCGCTAAGTCGAAAGCCTTATCAACCGCGTCTTGTATGCTTGGAGCTATGAAGACTTCAATAGATTCTGGCTTATCGAGCGTACGTTGCGCGGAATCATGAATAGCTGTAGCCATCTCTTGTGCCGAAAGTGAGCGAGGGTTCGGGGTGGTTATTGCAATAAAGGAAACGCCTAAAGGTAATACCTCATCAAGCATTTCGGCGTAGTCCTTATCCCGAAGAATACCGGTGATAAAAATGAACTTCTGATCTGGAAAATTAAGCTTCAAAGAGCCAGCAAAAGCTTTAACTCCCTGAAGGTTGTGCCCGCCGTCAATTACGAAAACTGGCTTAGTTGAAACCAGCTCAAAACGTGCAGGCCATTGAGTTGTACGCAGTCCTTCACGCAAGGCATCATCGCTAATGGCGTGACCCTGTCTGCGTAAAACTTCGATTGCCTCGATAGCAAGTGCTGCATTATAGGGCTGATAACTTCCAATAAGGCCAATCTCAAGCTCATGATAGGTTTTGTAGTCAAAGACAAGCGTTCGCTGACTTAGATCGTTGTCATTGTTGCGCGCATGAATGGTTAACTGTGAAAAATCGGGCTCGGTTAGCGCACTGTTGTGCTGTGCAGCTACCTCTTTGATGACTGATTCGATTTCACCAGAGAGAGGCCAAGAAACTACGGGCACCCCATCCTTAATAATCCCTGCCTTTTCTCGCGCAATTTGCTCAAGGGTTTCTCCGAGATACTCTGTATGGTCGCGCGAAATGGGAGTTATCACGCTTACTTCGGGCTTTTCAAGCACGTTCGTGGAGTCAAGCCTGCCGCCCATACCCACTTCAATCACAGCAAAATCGCAGTTCGAGCGCTTAAAATGCTCAAAGGCGATGGCACTCATCAACTCAAACTCGGTCGGATGATCTTCCATCGCATCTGCAATTTCTTTTACATATAAGGTTACATCGAGGAGCTCGTCAAAGGTGATATTTGCGCCATCAACTCGAATACGGTCATAGTCTGCGCTGATGCCGGGGCTTGTAAACAATCCCGTAGTGTAGTGAGTGCTTTGGAGTATGGAAGCTACGAAAGAAGATGTCGAACCTTTTCCGTTGGTTCCTGCAACATGGATAGACTTGAAAGAATTTTGGGGATTTCCCATTTTCCCAAGTAGTTCGGTAATGCGCTCAAGACCCAAGCGTGATGTATGCCAGCGTGGTTCGTTGATGTAAGCGATAGGATCGAATTTCATAACGACTCCCTCATGAATGCAAATGATTGTTGGATATCCTCAATATAAGCGATTCCAGAGGGCTTTTCCACCCGCCGCTTGGTAACGTATGGATGCTCCGGACAGAGTGTATACCTTAGGCAGAACTCAACTATAGCAACGACAGAAAGTGTTAAGAAAAGGATTTGTCGTAGAAGCAAAAGCTTTATTTATTCAGGGTTATAGCTCGCATAGGACCTCATTTAGAAAGATGACCAGGCACTTTACACTATTTTTAAAGCTTTCTTACTGTAATTTCACATAAGTTTAACCGCTTTATGAACTGTCCTTTACGTTTCTGTGATTATGCATATTTATACTCGACGAGAACGATCGTGGGTGTGCTTTTTCGGCCGTGTTTCGTTTGTTTTTACTATACATGTTCGTCAGAGAGAGAAGAGTTATATGAAAGAAATTTCTGCATCACATTGGTCACGTCGTCAGTTTCTTATAGGAAGTGCGGTTGTTCTTTCCTCAGGAGTTGTTGCGAGTCTTACAGGGTGTTCATCGAAAGGTGGCAACAATGCTTCTGCTGAAACGTCGCAGGATAATGGGTCGACAAAGCCCGATACGATTACTATGGTTTGGCTTCCAGATGTGTCCTCATCCGATTTTACTGCATCACGCGAAGCAATCGGTGCCGCCATTAAGGCTGCTTGTGGTATTGAAGCTACATTGCTGACTACCACCGATTACAACGTGGCAATTGAGGCTATTGCTTCAGGTAGCGCAAACATGGGCTTACTCGGTGCTGAAGGATACGTTCAAGCAAATAAAAAGAACGAAAAAGTTTTGTCAGCATTTACTAACAGTGACGCAAAAGGAACTCTTGACGAGGCTTGTTATTACAGTCGTATTTGTGTTGCAAGTGAAAACGCAAATCAATACAAAGATGGCAGTGGTTATAGCATTGATGCAATAAAGGGAAAAAGCTTCTCTTTCGTTTCAGCTACTTCAACTTCAGGGTTTAAGGTTCCATCAAGTGGAATTGTCGAGCATTTTGGACTCGAGTCGAATGATGAATTGCTTAAAGGTGGGCCGTTCTTCTCGGAAGTAATTTTTGGAAATTCTCATCAAGGATCAGTTGTTAATTTGCTGTCGGGAGATGCTGAAGCTGCCGCATTTGATGATGTAGACGTTGACATGTTTCTCAATTTGGTATCAGGTGAAAAAAACGCCATTGGCGCTGTATATGAGGTTAAAGCAGACGCAGAGGCTCCATTTGATACTGTAAGAGGTAAGCAATTTACCATTATCAAGGCAACACCAGTTCTTAACGCTCCATTTTGCTTTAATCAGGGTGCCATATCCGACGAAACCCGAAAAAAGATCGTTGATTATTTCTGTTCTTCAAAGGTAGCTAACGATAAGGGTATTTTCGCCGATCCCGAAGACGAAAACTCGAAAGGTCTATTTGAGAAAGAATCGCCTGAGTCCTGCTTCCTGGAAGTTAGCGACGATTGGTATGACCCGATTCGTAATATGGGCTAGTTTCGATGGGAATTCGCATGAGTGATACTCCTCTATTACAAATCGAGCATTTATCAAAAAGTTACAACGGAAAAGCAAAGGCACTCACTGATGTGACACTTTCGCTTGAGCCCGGACAGTTCGTTGCGGTAATCGGATCATCTGGGGCAGGAAAGTCGACACTGTTGCGCTGCATCAACAGGTTAATCGACCCGACAAGCGGGTCAGTGGTTTTTGATGGTCGCGAGGTAACTTCATTGAATAAAAAAAGTCTTCGCCAGGTTCGCCGGCGCGTGAGTATGGTATTTCAACACTACAACTTAGTGCATCGTTCAACCGCGATTGAAAACATTCTGCAAGGAAGACTTGGTTATAAGTCTACTCTTGCAGGAATTTTGGGTATTTATTCTGAAGAGGAAAAGGAGCGAGCATTCTCGCTTCTCGATAGACTGGGTCTGTCCGAGTTTGCTTATACGCGAACCGACCAATTGTCAGGAGGTCAAAAACAGCGGGTAGGCATTGCGCGTGCTTTGGTGCAAGACCCGCTGCTGGTGCTTGCAGATGAACCTATTGCAAGCCTTGACCCTAAATCGTCGAGAACTATTATGGAGCAGCTTCGCTGGGTGACTGACGAGTTAAATGTTGCATGTCTTGTTAACCTTCATCAGGTTGATTATGCAATTGAGTTTTCGGATCGTATTGTTGGCTTAAAGGAAGGATGCTTGATTTTTGATGGCACTCCAGACCAGCTTGATGCAAGAGCAATTGCAGATATTTATGGGACGGCTTTCGTAGAAGAAGCCTCGCTGCTGCCTCAACGTTTTAAAGAGGAAGCTAAAGCTGATTTAGCCTTAGTAGCGGGTGCCGTTTAATGGACAGTCACTTTTTTCGGAAACGAAGTTTAACGATTGTTGCAGGAGCTCTTCTGCTCATTTTTCTTAATATTTTGGCAGGTGGATGTGTTGGATTCGATTTTGGTGCAGCTATCATGGATATACCTGGAGGAATAGTTTGGCTGCTAACAAATTTTGTACCTTCAGCAGAATCCCTCGATAAACTAGGGCCAATTTTAAGCTCTTTATGGACGACGGTCTTAATTGCTGTTGCGTCAAGTAGCGTTGCTGCATTGCTAGCTTATTTTTTTGCAGTTTTAGGATCGCGTTCTGTTGGCTTAGGCGGACCTTTCCCTGTTTTAGTGAGAGGGATAGCGTCGCTTTTTCGAAATATACCAATTGTCGCGTGGGCTTTTATTCTCCTTTTTTCTTTTAAACAAAGCGAATTTACGGGCTTTTTAGCCTTGTTTTTGGCCAGTTTTGGGTATTTAACTCGCTGCTATTTAGAGTGTATTGATGAAGTGAGCGGTGGTCCTGTTGAGGCGCTTCGATCAACTGGGGCAAGCTATTTACAGATTGTCGCACAAGCGGTAGTGCCACTTTCCATTACTTCGGCTATCAGCTGGGTCCTTTACATAATTGAGACCAATATTCGTGATGCAACCTTGATAGGCATTTTAACCGGAACTGGAATTGGTTTTGTGTTCGACATTTACTATAAAAGCTTTGCCTACGACACAGCGGGTTTAGTTATTGCCTGCATCGTAGTCGCGGTCATCGCGTGTGAAATCATTTCGAATTATGTAAGGAGGCAAATGATATGACCTCTTTAGTTCGTGCACGGTATAGCAGAAATAAAAAAATAAAAACTAAAGTAATGACAAAGTCAAACGCTTCATTACTGATTGTGTTCGGTGTTCTCGGTTTTTTGACGTTCGTTTCGTTTGTAACAATGGATTATGGGAAGGTCAATTTTATTGATGCTTCGCTTCAGGCTTTACAGAATTTTGCAACTATGATGCTGCAGCCGGGTTTAAGTGGACATTTTACCTTGCAAGATGTTTTAAGTGGGCTTCTTGTTTCGCTCTCTCTTGCTGTTTTGACCACGATTGTTGGAGCTGTAATCTCATTTGTTTTTGCGTTATTGGCGGCTGCAAATCTGTCAAACAAACTGCTAAGTAATGTCATAAAGGGCTTTATGTCCATATTTAGGGCAGTGCCGACAATTCTTTGGGTTCTTATTTTTACCGTAGCAATTGGGCTTGGCCCTGAAGCAGCTGTGGTCGGATTGCTTTTTCATAGCATCGCATACTTGGTGAAAGCGTATTCAGAGAGTTTTGAAGAGGTTGATGCGGGTGTACTTGAAGCGCTTCGTGCTAGTGGTGCGTCGTGGTGGCAGGTAGTGTTCTCAGCGGTTATTCCCGAGAAAATTAACGAGATGCTTTCGTGGACCTTTATTCGATTTGAAATAAATTTCGTTAACGCTGTTGCTGTCGGTGCTGTTGCAGGTGCGGGCGGTATTGGGTATCAGCTTTTCTTGGCGGGTAGTTTTTATTACGACTTGCATGAGGTTGGTCTGATTGTATACCTCTGTCTTGCGGTAGCTGTCGTCTTAGAGGTGTCTTCAGCGCGGCTTAGGAAGCGTTACGTAGTTCAACGATAAATCGCTAATTAACTAACTCGACGAAAGAGTCGAGCGTATAGCTTATTACTTAAGGAGAGAAAAGTGAAGAGAGAGGATAGAACACGTGTTCTTATCGAAGGCAACTCAGCGATTGCGCAAAGGATTGCAGCCGAGATTGAAGATGCCTATGAAGTTACAGTCTTGGAGCCCCCTCACGAAGAGCTAATTATGTTGAAGATACGAGAGAGCGCACAAAATAGTCTTTTTTATTTGTGTGAGGCACTGATGAGTTCTTGTCAGATACGTATTGATGCGACAGTTGGAACAGGGATGGTTCTTGGTGATAGACGCAATTTAGCCTACAACCTAGCCCTTATCGATGGGGCATTTTCGGCGCAAAAAGACTCTGCTTGTATTGCGCGGTGGACAAGAGCAATCGAAGACGAGCAGGAACGTATTAAGGAAAAAGATGCCATAGACGCTCAATTACTGGAAAGGACTCGCGTTGACTTTTCGACTATGGAGGTAGATGAGTAGATGGGGAAAACTAACGAACTCCACCGTATACAGCAGTCATTTCGATCAGTGCTTGAAGCAATGTCTCGACCAGGGAAAGTGACAGGAATACAAAATCCACCAGATGACCGCTATGAGCAAATGAGAGTAAGTGCCTCATTGGGTACGCTCATTGATATGTTCATTGACCAGAGCGTAAGGTTTTCGGTTTTTGGAGATGACTTGGAATTCCTCGAAAACGCGATTATCAGGAAAACCAACTCATCTGCAGATACTGCTGAATCGGCGGCGTTTCTTATTGGAACAACAAATGATACTAAAGCCTTAAAGACTGCCTTTGAAAAAGCGTCAGGCGGTTCACTGGATTCACCACATAATGGAGCTACTTTTTTGATTGAGTGTAATCGTCTTTTTAGTGACGAAGAAAAAGCACTTGAGGGAAAAGCGGAAAATGACGCTTTGTACTGGATTTCTGTTGAGGGTCCGGGCATTGAAGAGAGGCATGTTTTTGGAGTTAGCGACCATGAATGGATATGGTCACGCGAAAAACGTCAAGACGAATATCCTTGTGGAGTCGAGATTATTCTTACCGATTGCAACGGGCGAGTGGTGGCGATTCCTCGAAGCTCTTTTGTCTCGCTTTTAGTCAAGGAAGGGGACGAACAATCATGGGTTATGTAGCTGTTCGCGGAGGTCGTCAAGCCATTGAGGCTAGCTTGGAGTTGCTTGAGTGGGAGCGCGTGCGCTCTGGAGCCTCGGTCACGGTTAAAGATATCCAAGCGGCGTTTCCTGATTTAATAGACCAGATTATGGGTGAAAGCTCGCTTTATGCACCTGAGCTGGCTGCTCTGGTGCTCAAGCAGGCACAAGGATCGGTAGAAGAAGCTGTTTTTCTCTTACGAGCGTTTCGGTCAACTCTTGAACGGCCTCATGTTTCACGTGTTATTGAAACGAGGAAGATGCATGCAAGCCGCCGTATTTCAGCAGTGCTTAAAGATGTTCCTGGCGGTCAAATTCTTGGCGCCACGCGTGACTATAGTCATCGACTTACTGATTTCGATCTTCGTAGTGAAGATGCTGATGTTGTAGCTAAAATGCGTGCTCAAATGGAGAGTCTTTATGCCAAGGAGGTCTCGGGCACGCAGGATGAATCAGGTCTTACCAAGGAAGAGAATTATTGCTGCCCCCTTCCAAAGGTAAGTGATTATTTGCGAAAAGAAGGCCTCATTGTTGATTATGAACGCGATGATACTATTCCGGCTGACGTTACGATGGAGCCGACTACGATTCCCTTTCCTCGCTCAGCTCGATTGCAAATTCTTGCGCGCGGAATGACGCAGGCAGTCAATGCCTTTGGGTACGCCGCGATTCGTGGGTTCGGACAGGCGCATCCGACCGTGGCGGAGCTTCGTTACGGAACAGTTGATGTTTTGGTGGACCTACCGTCGGGAAATGACAAAGAAGAGCAAAGCTATTATATCGGATCGATTCCGGTGACAGAGGTCGAAAGTCTGTTTGCGAAAGAAGTGACTGATGCCCAGGGTGAAGCGCGCCTTGAATTTGCTGTTGGATACGGGATGGTTCTCGGTCGCAACGAAACGAAGGCGATAGCGATGAGCGTTTTAGATAACAGTCTTTCATGCGGTGACTCTCAATTCCCAACGCAGGATGAAGAGTTTGTTTTGTATCACGTTGATAGCGTCGAGGCGACGGGTTTCATTTCGCATCTTAAGCTGCCCCATTACGTAACGTTCCAATCAAAGCTGTCTCGTGTAAGAAAAACTCAAAGTGAAAGTGACTCTTCTCGTGAGCTAGCTGCAAGGTCAGAAGCTAAAGAGCAAGAAACGAAAATTAAGCACGATACGAAAATGGTGATATTGACATGAAGCAGCTCTATAACTATGCGTTTTTTGACGAAGCATCTAAGAGAGAAATACGTCGAGCGATCCTGAAAGGCGTTGCAATTCCTGGGTATCAGGTTCCCTTTGCTTCTCGTGAGATGCCCATAGGACGAGGTTGGGGTACCGGAGGACTTCAAATCACTCTTGCTATTATTGGGGAGAAGGATGTTCTAAAAGTAATCGATCAGGGCTCAGACGACAGCGTCAATGCGGTGAATATAAAAAAGCTCGTAGAATCGACTACTGGCGTTGAGACAACGGAAGAAACCTGGCAGGCAAGCATTATTCAATCACGCCATCGAATTCCTGAGCAGGATTTAAGCCCTGAACAAATCTTAGTGCTTCAGGTGCCGACACCTGAACCCCTTCGCGATTTTGAACCACATGAAGCAGTTACGAAACAAATGCACGCTGAAGCTGAATACACTGGTGCTTGGCTGGGTTTGTTTGACCAGATAATTCGCTTCCAAACGATGACGACTGGTGCTGACCATCCTGTCATGGTTAATAGTCGGTACGTGATGGCTCCATCTCCTATTCCGCGTTTTGACGTTCAAAGGCTCGATATGAGAGAAAATCTTACTCTTTTTGGAGCAGGACGTGAAAAAAAGATTTATGCAGTACCTCCATTTACTTCGGTTAAGCCGCTCGATTTTGTGGATTATCCATTTACGGTTGAGCAGTTCAAGGATAAAAGCTGTGCACTCTGCGGCGCTTCCGATTCTTTTCTGGATGAACTTATCAACGAAAGCACAGGAGAAGCATTCTATCAGTGCAACGACACGGCTTATTGCGCTCATCGCATCGAGATGAAAGGTGAGAGACATGACCACGTGCGTCGATAAATCTTTACATAAAAAAAAGAGTCCAAGACTATTGCGCGATAGTGCAACGAAAAATGAACGAAACGATAACGTTGGTCTTGAGGCACCCTTTTTAACTATTAAAAATCTCTCACGTCAATACGGTGAGGGATGTGTGTTCTGCAACGATTCGGGTGATGGGTTTAAACGGAATTACTGTCCCTACTGCGGAACGGTTCACGCACTTCGTGATGTAAGCCTTGAAGTGTATCCCGGTGAAATAGTAGGTGTGGTGGGTGAATCGGGGAGCGGGAAATCTACTTTGATGCAATGTCTTTACTTTGACCAGGATGCCTCAAGTGGATTTGTTGGGCTTCAACATTACGATGGGGGACACAAAAATGTTTTAACTTGTTCGTCGCAAGAAAAACGCCGTCTGCGAAATACGGTTTTTGGAATGGTTTATCAGAATCCTCACTTGGGATTGCGCATGGATTATGCGGCACTTTCAAATATTGCTGAGCAAATGATTGCTGCAGGCAACAGGCGGGTAGATGACATGAAAGAGAGAGGAAATTGGCTTCTGAATCAGGTAAACATCCCCGAGCGTCGTCGAACTGATTCTCCCCGACATTTCTCCGGTGGCATGCAGCAGCGAGTCCAAATTGCCAAGGCACTCTCTAATAACCCACCTGTGCTGCTTCTCGATGAAGTGACCACAGGACTCGATCTTTCTGTCCAGGCTGTAGTGCTCGACCTTATTCTCAAGATTCGCCGTGACTTCAATGTGAGCATGCTTGTCGTAAGTCACGACTTGGGCGTTATCAGAATGCTCGCAGACCGCACGTTGGTGATGCTGGACGGGCGCGTTATAGAAAGTGGATTGACCGATCAGATACTTGAAGACCCACAGCACCCCTATACCCAGCAATTGGTGTATTCATTGTTATAAACGATTCGAAGGAAAGAAGAACAGGAATGTCTGAGATTTTAGTTTTACACGGAGGAACTGTAGTAGGTGAACAGGAAGTCTTTCCTCATCATGATGTTATAGTGTGTGATGGGCGAATTGAAGCGGTTCTGCCTTCGTTTTCTGTTGAAAAAGCAGGGGAGGTGGAATGTAACAATATTGCCGATACATCTAGTTTTCTCAGCTCTCCAGAGATACAAAATTACCTGATGATGGCTGAGTCGATTGTTGATGCGAACATAATCGATGTTCGAGGGTCGTATGTACTCCCCGGAATGATTGATATACATTCTGATTATGTCGAAACAATTTCTAGTCCGCGTCCGAGCGTAGTCATGGATTTTGATAACTCGCTCTTTAATGTCGAGCGTGAACTAGCGGGCTATGGTATTACAACAATATTTCACTCTCTTTCGGTGTATCAGGCACTCATTTTTGATCATAAACCTATACGCAACTTTGAAAATGTTACGCGCCTTATCGAAAAGGTTTCTGATTTTGGCGCAAGAGAAGAACACGATCATCTAATTAGGCACCGACTTCATCTTCGTTTCGAGGTTGATTCGGTTGGTCGTTATCCTGAGGTGAAAAAATACGTACAATCAGGAAAAGTCGACCTGCTTTCTTTGATGGACCACACTCCCGGACAGGGTCAATACGCCAATTTGGAGGTTTTTGGCAATACCCTGAAAGGCTATCGAGACTTAAGCGATTCTGAAGTGGAAAACATCATCAAGAAGCAGCAGAAAAGTAGCAAATTAACCTTAGACCAGATGAAAGAGTTGGCGAACATAGCTTGTTCTCGTGGTATTTCGTTGGCTTCACACGATGATGACAGCAACGAAAAGGTTGCACTAATGAAAGCTCTTGGCGCTTCAATATCGGAATTCCCGATTACGAAAGAAGTAGCCGCTACTGCTCGAGCGTGCGGGATGCACACACTTGCTGGCGCACCGAATGTTTTAATGGGTCACTCTCATTCTGGAAACATGTCAGCTCGAGAAGCCATTAGCGAAGGTCTTATTGATGTTTTGTGCAGTGATTATTATCCTGCAGCCATGCTGGCTTCAATATTTATTCTGCACAATCACTGTGGAATCAATCTTGCTGAGGCAGTCGCTTTAGTTTCATTAAATCCTGCACATGCGGTAAATATTGATAAAGATTTTGGTTCTATCGTTCCAGGTAAAGTCGCGGATATTTTAGTTGTTAAAGAAGCAAGAGAAAGCCTGCCAGTAGTTGTCGATGCCTTCGTTGGAGGACGTCGAATCTATCAAACTAATTATCCGAATCTGGGGCAAGGCTTTGATGGTGGATTAGGCAACTCTTCATATTGTGAAACACTGGAAGAAAAGGTACGGGTGATGTAAGTGAGCTTAATGGCGCCCATACTGCAAAAACAAGCTATTTCTAGTGATGAGAAACAACCGATTCTTGCCATCTCAGACTTATCAAAACGCTTTACGATTCATTCGATGAATAAACAGATACAGGCCTGCCAAGACATCAATATTGAAATTATGCCAGGTGAGTTTATTGGTATTACCGGAAAAAGCGGTAGCGGAAAATCAACCGTGTTGCGTTGTATATACGGGACTAACTTGTGTGAGGATGGATCTATTAAATATGATTCGAGTGCTTACGGGTTAATTGATCTTGCAAGCGCACCTCAGCGCCAGATGATTTACTTGCGAAAATATGAAATAGGATATGTAACACAGTTTCTTAACGCTCTTCCAAGGCGGAGCGCGTATGAAATTGTTTTACAAAGTGCGCTCGAGAGCTACGGAAATCAAAATCTTGATTATTGTCATGAGGAAACTAAAAAGATACTAAGCCACTTTGATTTAGGGAAAAGTCTCTGGGATGTGTTTCCGCGCACCTTTTCGGGGGGAGAAAAGCTTAGACTCAATATTGCTGCGGCTATGATAAAAAAACCGCGCCTTCTTCTTCTTGATGAACCTACGGCTTCTCTAGATAACAGCTCGAAGCTTAAGGTACGAAGTTTAATCGAGGATCTCAAAGCTCAAGGAACGACCATGTTAGGAATATTTCATGATTTAGAGTTCATGGAAGGGCTTTGTGATCAAGAGTTTAATATGCAAGAAGGGCTGATGTGGTAATACGAGAAGAAGCGAGCTATTTTGCATGATTATCAAAAAGGAAAAAAGTGTTCAAAGAGCAACTTTTTCGTTAAGAGATTTTGTTGAATGTTTAAGCGATCCACTTAGCTTTGATTTGCATATTCACTCAACTGTTTCAGACGGATCTGATAGTTTTATTGATATTATTCATCAGGCAAAACGCCTAGATATTTCTTCGATTGCTTTTACTAACCACGATACTGTTGTGGGGCTCGATTTCGCAATGGGTCTTGGGGAAGATTGCGGGATTAACGTGATTGGTGGCGTAGAGATAAGCGCACATGATCCGCATACCAAAAAGCGAATTCATGTTCTTGGCTACGGTTTAACAAGTAACTCACCTGAGGTTACTGAACTCTGTCGTCCGGTCCTTGCGCGGCGAACAGAAAACACGCATTGGCAGATGGATCGTTTAATCAAGGAAGAGTTTTCTGTTGATGTTGAAAAAGCACTGGGTTACGCACAGGTCTCAACTGCTTTTTACAAGCAGCATCTCATGGCGGGCTTAACGGAAAATCCTTACGGAAGCGAATCGTACCGTACTTTATATGAAAATCTTTTTAAGGGCGAGGGCATTGTAAGTCGCGACATCGAATACGTAACAGCTTGTGATGCAGTAAAGGCGATAATTAAGGATGGAGGCGTGCCTGTATTGGCTCACCCTGGACAGCTCGATAGTTACGAGTTTGTTCCTCAATTGGTTGAGTGTGGTTTACGGGGAATCGAAAAATACCATCCTGATCATAACCTTCTTGACGTAGCTCTTTGCTCTAAGCTTCAGAAAAGATATGGCTTAATCGCTACAGGTGGTTCTGACTATCATGGGACCTTTGGATCGATTCCTGCGCTTGGTCTAAAGCGTGAGTTTATATTGGCAAGCTGCAAGGCATGATAATCGGGTAGCATTTTTTAATAATGCGAAGATTGCTCGCAAGCCCGAGAAAGTATTATGAACGACATCTCAGCAGGCACTTTTCGATTAGAGAAGTTTCTCGGCTTGTCTTGTTGCATTTAGCCGAAATTAGATAATTCGAATATTTAGCCGATTTTATTCTCCAGTTCTGTCAATCAGCTTCAAGAATTCAAGAGAAATAACTCGTCCTGTTTTGTACTAAACGCAATAGAAGTTTAGCGTTTGGCAACGAAAAGACTACAGACAAGGCAAGAGACAATCGGAGAAGTCTTGAAGGAACAATGTGTATTACGTAATGAGAGAAAAATGAAGGGTTTGATTTGACTACTTCTAGTAGAAGCTTTTACTAGAAGTAGTCAAGGTCCGCTTGAAATAACCGAGTACTAGAATGAACAGAAGGCAAAAGTGGAACTATATTACACTAATCGTAAGATTCGTGAAGGGAACTGATGGAGCACATACCACAATTAGGCATAGATTTAGCTCTGGTGCTTGCACTCGCTGCAATAGCCACCATCGTCTGCAAGCGCTTTAACCAACCGCTCATCTTGGGATATGTTGTTGCGGGTTTTCTGGTTAGTCCCGCAATCGGCTGGATGCCAAACATCGTTGATACCGAAAATATTTCTACCTTATCCGAAATTGGTGTCATCTTTCTCATGTTCGGCCTCGGGCTCGAATTTAGCATTATTAGACTTACGAAGGTAGGAAAGCCAGGTATTACCACTGCTCTTACCGAGATGATTCTCATGATTGCAGCAGGCTTTCTCTGCGGAACCCTCATGGGATGGTCCTTTTTTACGAGCTTATTTCTTGGTGGTATGTTAGCGATTTCCTCGACAACCATTATTGTTAAAACATTTGATGAACTGGGATTAAAGGGCAAGAAATTTACCGAGCTTGTCTTTGGTTCGCTCATTATCGAAGACATCGTTGGCATCTTTTTGATGGTAATTCTATCCACCCTAGCAGTGGGTAGTGCGGTTGACGGTGGAGCGGTAATTATGCAGCTCGGCCAGATGGCGCTTTACCTGGTTATCTGGTTTGCCCTAAGCGTACTTGTAGTGCCAACCTTCATTAAAAAGGTTTCGGGCGCACTCAATGATGAAGTACTCCTCATTACTTCAATCGCCCTCTGTCTTCTTATGGTTGCTTTGGCGAATGCTATCGGTTTTTCTGCAGCACTCGGTGCGTTTATGGCAGGATCAATTCTTGCTGGAACCGTGCAGGTTCACCGCATCGAAAAGCTCTTCAATCCTATCAAGAATCTCTTTGGCGCAATCTTTTTTGTATCGGTAGGCATGCTTGTTTCGCCACAAGCAATTATCGAAAATATTATTCCTATCATTATTGTTACCGTGATAACTCTCCTCGGAAAGCCCCTCTTTACGGCACTCGGTGCTCTCATCGGCAAACAATCGCTAAAGACTTCAATACAGACAGGCATGAGCTTATCGCAAATCGGAGAGTTTTCCTTCATTATTGCGGCTCTTGGAGTGTCTCTCGGTGTTACCGAAGATTTCCTCTATCCAATTATTATCGCGGTCTCAGTTGTGACCACCATCACCACGCCCTTCTATATTAAGAACTCCGACAAGATGTATCGTCTTGCTGTCAGGATTTTGCCGCAATCAGCACTTGATTTTTTTGAACGTCGAGCGCATTGCGATGCCGAGGACGAAAATAGCAGTGCATGGAAAGATTATATTAGGCATTGGTTAATCAAAGTACTCATGGTGGTCGTCACTTCAATAGCTTGTGTTTTGCTTTTGCCTGACTTGCTTCATCCTTTGATGACCACTTTCATGACTGAAGAGGTTGCTAACCTTATTATTACTGGTCTCACTTTGCTTATTGTTGGACTCTTTATCTCAAATTTGTTCTACAGTGCTCGTCGCGGAGAGTTCGGTGCTCTCTGGGTGGCGGACAGGCGTAACCATATTCCGCTGATTATCATTACCATTTGCAACTTTTTATTGGCTGCTGTTGCTGTTTTCTATATTGTGCTCGCACTCGACGGGTTTGATGATTTGTGGTTGGTAATTCCGTCATTGCTGATAACCTTCGTTCTTTCGCGATCACGGGTGGTGCATTCTGTCTTCCTCAAGATAGAGAATTTATTTGTGCGAAACCTTAATGAGGCTACGCTTGCCGAAGAGCCCGATGTGCATAGCGACGAAGATCCGGTTTCGTGGGTGGAAAATCAGATTTATATCACGCAGATTACGGCTTCTCGCCTTGTTGACCGCAGGGGGCAAGAAATCTCTGTTGATCTGATAATGGGCCAAGTTTGTAACCTAGATTTGCTTTCAATCAAGCGCGACGGGAGGTTTATCGGTCAAGAGGAAACCCCCTTTCTTACAAGAGAAGAGCTGCAAAACCGTGTCCGGGATCCGCTTGATAAATTCAGTATCAAAATAGGAGATGAGCTAACCTTTTTAGGTACCGAAGACGAGATTGACTCCTATTCGCAAAGCATGGTGAAGGCTGGGGCAATCGATGAAGATGAGATTAACAGTAAGCCTTTACCGGTATATCTTGCTAACGATGGCTCGCCGCTCGATGTAACAAGTTTAAGAATTCAAGTTGATGCAGACTCAGATTTTAAAGGAAAGAGAATTTCAACGCTTGGTTTGCGTGAGTCATACGGTAGTTTACTTATAGCCCTTGAGCATGGCTCGCTTCTTACGCTAAAGCCAAGTTACAATACCCGTATTGCACAAGGTGACTATTTGTGGCTTTTGAGCAAAGAGGAAAATGCCAAAGAGCTCGTTCGTACTGAAGACGCTTTGCTTGAAGGCACACAAAGCGAGACCGAGGAAAACGATGAACATAACGATAATCGCGGTAGGCAAACTGAAGGAGCGGTACTGGACTGAGGCTTGCAATGAGTATTTGAAGCGTTGTCGCCCCTACGCCAAGCTCGCGGTGCGTGAGTTAGCTGATATTGATCCTGGAAGTGTAGGTGGTATTGATGAGGTGCTTTCCCGCGAAGGGGAGGCTATCATCTCTGCAATCCCAGAGCGAGCCCATGTAGTAGCGCTCGCAATAGAAGGAAAGCAAAAATCAAGCGAAGAGTTTTCTGCATGGTTTGATGAGCAAGCTGTTTCAGGAACGAGCGACATCGTTTTTATTATTGGAGGCTCGTATGGTTTGTCACGCGAGGTTTTAAAACGCGCACATTCGCATCTTTCTTTTGGCCGCAATACCTTGCCGCACAATTTGATGCGGGTCATTTTACTCGAGCAAATTTATCGAGCTTTTAAAATTTCACGCGGCGAACCTTATCACAAGTAAGCATTTGGAAACATTAAGATGCAATAATGAGTGAAATCGTGGAATGAAGCCTGGTCTCTAGTGCCTGAAAGGCGAATACGCTAGGATAGGTTTCTTACAAAGAGTGCACGCACGGAAAGTTGAGGAAATATGGCACTTCCCGCAGTCGATACATCAAAAAAAGCGGATTTACGAACCACTATGGATTTGGGCGAAGTACTGCCTAAAACAGCCCAAGTAATCGATGACCATCTCTTTATTGGTGGAGTCGATATGGTAAAGCTTGCTCGCGAGCAAGGTACCGCGCTCTATGTTTTTGACGAAGCTGATCTTCGCGCGCGGATGAGAAGCTATCTCGAAGCTTTTCGCTCTCGCTATGAGAATTCGGATGTAATCTTTGCCAGTAAGGCTTTCTTGAATAAAGCCATGGTGCGAATCGTAGAAGAAGAAGGCCTTTGTCTTGATGTGTCGGGTGGTGGCGAGTTTGCTATAGCGCAAGCAGCTGGATTTCCGGCGAATCGTGTTTTTGTACATGGCAACAACAAAACCCCGCAAGAATTAGATGAGGCAATATCGGCGCAGGTTGGAAGAATCGTTATCGATTCTGAAGCTGAGCTCGCGCGTGTCTCAAAAATTGCAGGAGAGAAGGGCATCACTCAAGAGGTGTATATACGCGTCACACCTGGTGTTGAGGCTGATACGCACGAATACATTAAAACAGGTCGGGAAGATTCAAAGTTTGGCTTTAGTGTCCGTGATGATTGGGCCTTCCAAAACATAAAGAAAATCCTGGCGACCCCACACGTGCACCTCAAGGGTTTGCACATGCATATCGGCTCACAAATTTTTGCGCTGCATTCTTTTAGAGAAGCAATTGAAGTGATGACTAATCTCATGGCAAAAACTGCACAAGAGTGTGATTTCGTTATCGAAGAGCTCGACATCGGTGGTGGCCTTGGCGTAGCTTATACCGCTGAAGATAATCCCTCGTCAATCGATGACTTTGCCGAAACAGCAACTGCCGCGGTTAAAGATTTTTGCGGAAAGCACAAACTGCCTCTTCCGCGTATTTTGTGCGAGCCGGGAAGAAGTCTTGTAGCTAACGCGGGTGTTACGCTTTATACCGTAGGAACAATTAAGAATATCCCAGGCATCAGAAAGTATGTGGCTATCGATGGCGGTATGACTGATAATATTCGCACCGCACTTTATCATGCTGATTATGAGCAGGTTGTTGCTAATAAAGCCGGCAAACCACGGGTAGAAATTGTCACCTTGTGCGGTAAGCATTGCGAAAGCGGCGATGCAGTGGTTGTTGATATGCCGATTCAAGAGCCCGAACTTGGAGACATCGTGTGTGTTTTCGCTACGGGAGCCTATAATCAAACGATGGCAAGTAACTATAACGGACAGCCTCGCCCGGCAGTTGTGTTTGTGAAAGACGGGCAGGCGCGCGTGGTTACTCGACGTGAGACCTACGAAGATCTCATGATTAGGGATATGGACTAAGGAGAGAGTATGGCTATTAAGGTTGGATTGGTCGGCACCGGAACGGTTGGTGGTGGCTGCCTTGAAATCCTCGCTAACCACAAAAACGATTTCCTTCGGCATTTTGGAATTGATATCGAGCTTGCACGTGTTTGTTCGCGCAGCTCCGAAGAAGCTGTTCGCTATGGTGTGGAGGATATCTTCACCGAGGACTTCAATGAGATAATCAACGATCCGTCAATCGACATCGTTGTTGAAGTTGTGGGCGGAATTAGCATCGCAAAGGATATTGTCATTGGCGCTCTTTCTGCGGGAAAAAATGTTGTAACCGCAAATAAAGCCCTGATGGCAACCTATGGAGAAGAGGTTATGAGCCTCGCCGAGAAGATGGAAAAAGAGATTTTCTTTGAGGCGAGCGTTGGTGGTGGAATTCCAATCATCGATCCTTTGAAGCATTCGCTCATTGCAAATGAAATCACTTCGGTTATGGGCATTGTAAATGGCACCACTAACTATATGTTGACTCGCATGGCAGAAGATGGACTCACCTATGAAGATGCTCTTAAAGAAGCGCAGGACAAGGGCTTTGCAGAGGCTGATCCAACGGCTGATGTTGACGGTTATGATGCCGCTGCAAAAATTGCCATCCTCGCCTCAATCGCCTTCAATGCGCGCGTTACCATCGATGAAGTTCCTGCTGAAGGCATTAGAAACATCACACCAAACGATCTTGCTGCTGCTCGCGACATGGGCTATAGCGTCAAGCTTCTTGCTCATGCGCATCGCGAAAAAGAAGGCATTGACGTGCGCGTTCATCCTACGATGATCCCTGTTTCTCACCCTCTCGCTACAGTTAATGGCGTGTATAACGCCATCTATGTGATTGGCGATGCTGTGGGTGAAACTATGTTCTTTGGCGAAGGCGCTGGTGCTGGACCAGCTGCAAGCGCGATCATGGGCGATGTGTTAGAGTGCGCTCGTCATATTCAGGCTGGCATCAAGCCTTTAGTAGGTTGTACCTGCACCGATGATCTGCCTTTTGTTCCAATGGATAATCTAAAAACACAGTACTACATCCGTTTTGCGGTTGCCGACAGGGCAGGTGTGTTGGCTGCAATGGCGGGAGTGTTTGCTAAATACAACGTTTCCATTTACTCGATGGTTCAGCGTGGCGAAGAGCAAGATGGGGGCACTGTTGATTTGGTGTATGTCACCCACACGGCTCAAGAGAAGAGTGTTCGTGCTGCTCTTGCTGAGATAGCCGAGCTCGACAACGTGTTACGCGATGAGCCTTCGGTTATTCGTGTGCAAAGCTAATATGAAAGTAAGCGGAGTAGTTTTTGATTGTGATGGAACCCTGCTTGATTCAATGGGCGCTTGGTTAGCTACCCAAGATGAGCTAGCTCGTCGCGCAGGCGCAGACTTAAGCAAAGAAGACGTTGACGTAATCTGTACCTTAACGATTCCCGAAACAGGCGCGTTCATGCACGAGAAGCTTGGCTTAGGCGCAAACGGGCAAGAAGTCGTGGATATGATTGATGCGCTGATGTTGGAGTACTATCGCACAAAAACTCGTGCCCGCGAAGGAGCTCTCGAATTTGTTAAGGCTTTGCATGAGCGAGGAATTCGATGCAGCGTGGCTTCTTCGACACCGACGGCCTTGCTCAAGGTTGGTCTGGGTGAGGCAGGCTTCGTTGAGTATCTCGATGCCATAGTGTCGGTAGATGATGCAGGTGCATCAAAACGAGAGCCAGCTGTATATGATCTTGCTCGAGAGCGCATGGGAACAAACAAGGAAACAACCTGGGTGTTTGAAGACGCAGTCTATGCATTGCGCACCTTAACAGCGGCAGGTTATCACTGTGTCGGCATCTACGACAATGATGTTGCAGGCAGTTTTGAAGAGCTCGGTATTGCCAATCTCGTAATACGCGACTTTAGAGAGCTAAGCGTAGAAGAGTTCGTAGAAATCACCGAAAAAAGCTCGTAATCGCGCCAGGAGCTTTATTTCCAGGGATCCTCTTCCCATAAAGGATCGACCGCTTTTCTGTCTGACCATGGGTCGTAGCCATCATCATCTTCATTCGCTGCACGAGCGTAAGGATTGCTTTGCGGCTTCGTTTCGTTGAGACTAAGCTTAGCTTGAGCTGCAGGTTTAGCTTTTGCAGCTTGCGTAGCTGACGTTACTTCTTCTGAATTGTTCTGCTTTTCTTCGTCGATACACATAATTATTCGAAAGAAGGGCTTTCGTCGGCTTTCAGGGTGTTCAAGTCATAAGGAGTTGATTGATATACGTAATAGTTCAGCCAATTCGTGTAAATAAGCTGGCCGCCCGATCGCCAGGTGGCAATAGGTTTTTGGCTCGGATCGTTGTTGGGGTAGTAGTTTTTAGGAACTTTTGTCTCGGGGTTTTTAGCGATATCTCTCTCATATTCAATCCCAAGGGTGTCAACGTCGTATTCAGGATGCCCAAAAACGAAGAAATGGCGGCTATCGGTGCTCTTCGCAATATAAACTCCCGCGTCCTCAGAAGTAGCAATGAGCTCAAGATCAGGATGGGCTTCGATGTCGGAAGCGTGCACTTCGGTGTAGCGAGAATGGGGTGCCATAAAGACATCATCAAAGCCACGGACCAAAGGTGAGCTCGGCTTAATGACGTCGTGAGAGAACACGCCAAAAAGCTTCTCGGGCAAGTCGTATTTTGGAATTCCGTAGTGATAATAGATGCCTGCTTGAGCGCCCCAGCAAATATAGAAAGTACTGTATACGTTTGTGCGTGACCACTCCATGATGGAGCAGAGTTCTTCCCAATAATCGACACTTTCAAACTCAAGCTTTTCAACAGGAGCACCAGTAATAATCAAGCCGTCGAAGCGTTCATTTTTTATTTCTTCGAAGCTGGTGTAGAACGCCTCAAGATGCTGGCCTGATACGTTTTTTGATATATGACTAATCGTTTGCAAGAGTTCAATTTCAAGCTGAAGAGGAGTATTCGACAGTTTGCGCAAAATCTGCGTTTCGGTGACGATTTTGGTTGGCATAAGGTTGAGAAGAAGAATGCGAAGAGGACGAATATCTTGATGCATAGCCCGAAACTCAGTCATAACGAAGATATTTTCGCTCTCTAAAACGCTAGTAGCTGGCAGTGAATCGGGTATTCTGATAGGCATTGCATATCCTTTCGCGAAGAAGAGCTCAGGCGCTAGATTGAATCAGTCAAGCTCACATGAGAAAATGATGCCATATTCTTGCTGCGAATTAAAGACTTGTAGCCAAACAAGCCGATTACGCCCCCGAGATGTCAAAGCTTGGTTTTTTGTATCTCGTCCACTCGTCTGTTGCTTATGGCAAGACTCGGGTTTCTTTTCGGTAGCTGCAAAATCGGGGATATAATGGCTGCACATGTTTTCAGTTTCGTAAGCGAGGAGCTTGAGGTGAGTAATTCTATAGAAACCACTTGTGTGCAGGGCGGATATCAACCGGGAAATGGCGAACCCCGTCAGGTGCCTATTATTCAGAGCACTACGTTCAAATACGACACAAGTGAGTATATGGGCAAGCTCTTTGATCTTGAGGCGGCGGGCTATTTTTATACGCGCCTGCAAAACCCAACCAACGATAACGTTGCAGCGAAAATCTGCGAACTTGAAGGAGGCAGTGCCGCTATGCTTACCTCTTCGGGGCAGGCTGCTAACTTCTACGCTATTTTCAATATTGCCTCGTGCGGTGATCACATCGTTGCATCATCAGCACTGTATGGCGGAACATTCAATCTATTTGCCGCAACGATGAAGCGTATGGGTATTGAGTTTACCTTCATTGACCCCATGTGTAGTGACTCCGAACTTGAGGAAGCATTTAAGCCAGAAACCAAAGCGGTTTTTGGCGAAACGGTTGCCAATCCTGCTTTGTCTGTTCTCGATATTGAGCGTTTCGCTCGAGCTGCTCATGAGCATGGAGTTCCTCTTATTATTGATAACACCTTTCCAACTCCAGTAAACTGCCGCCCCTTCGAATGGGGAGCCGACATCGTCACACACTCAACTACGAAATATATGGATGGTCATGGAGCTGCGGTTGGCGGATGCATCGTTGACTCGGGTAACTTCGACTGGGATGCCCACAGCGATAAGTTCCCTGGCCTTACTACTCCCGACGAAAGCTATCATGGCGTCACCTACACCGAGCGATTTGGACTTGGTGGTGCATTCATCACTAAAGCAACCGCTCAGCTTATGCGCGATTTCGGCTCGATTCAATCGCCGCAAAATGCTTTCTTGCTCAACCTTGGGCTCGAAAGTTTGCATCTACGCATGCAGCAGCATTGTAAGAATGGCCAGGCAGTAGCAGAGTTTCTAAAAGCGCATCCTAGCATTACCTGGGTACGTTATCCTTCGCTTGAGGGCGATACCTACTATGACCTTGCGCAGAAATACCTACCAAATGGATCATGTGGTGTTGTCAGCTTCGGCGTAGCTGGTGGACGTGAAGGCGCTGAGGCTTTCATGAAAAACCTAAAGATGGCTCAAATTGCTACCCATGTGGCAGATGCTCGCACCTGTGTTTTGCATCCAGCAAATGCTACTCATCGTCAGATGACTGATGAGCAACTTGAGGCAGCAGGCATCTCTCCTGATCTAATCCGATTCTCTTGCGGAATCGAAGGCACTGCAGATTTGATTGCCGACATTGAGCAAGCACTCGCTGCTATCTAGCGGCTGTAGGTCAGTATCGCTTAGCTGAGCACGTCCTTTCAGGGGAGTGTTTCTAGCTACCTATAAACGCAAAACCACGAGAGGGGCTCGTCTTCTCCTCGTGGTTTATCCTTGTCTTGCCAGGTAGGTATCCTATTCTTTGGTAGAATCTAGCTATCTCTATACGTACGAGGCGTCATGGGTCGTGGTTTCGTATTAAATTGTGAAGAAACTATGAAAAGTTGGGCTGACGAGAGAAAAAATTGGGCTTTGAGAAAGATTCAAGGTCAATTTTTCGTCTTATTAAGTAAGGACTAGGGGTGTTATGGAAGACAAACGTCTTCTCAGACTCATCAAGAGAGCACGTTTTGGTGACAAGGATGCTTTTTGCGAGGTAATCGAGCAAAAAAGCCGAAAGATTCTTTTCATCGCTACGAATCTTATGGGAAATAGCTCTGATGGTGAGGATGCGGCCCAAGAGGCGGTAATAACTCTTGCCCAGAAAATGGGAACTCTGAAAAAAGCAGAGCTCTTCGACGTTTGGATGTATAGGATCATATTCAACGTGTGTATGGACGAGAAAAGAAGAAAATCGCGTAAGCCTGACGAGTCGGGCGATGTCGATGTTGCCGTTGCTACTGTTTCCGAGCAGCGCGCAGAAGTCCTTCCCGAGCAAAATGCACTCAATAATGCCGATAAAGAAGCTATCATGGAGGCTTTAAACGAGCTTCCTGAGCGTTATCGAATGTGCATGATCCTCTTCTATTACGAGGATATGAGCTATGCTGAAATTGCAGAAACCATGCAGGTAAGCGAGCAGGTTGTTGCAAATACCCTTAATCGTGCAAAAGAAAAATTACGTTTGAACCTGGGAGCCGAAAAAGCAGATAGATTCGGCTTTGTTCCTGAGCAAGAAATGCAAGAGAAGGGAAGCGTGGCTTACAAGGCAGGGGCTTTTGTTCCAGCTCTTGCGCTTACCCAGGCATTTGCCATGAGCGAATCTGCGGCGGCCACTCCATCCGCCTTGGCAGGACTAGCAAGCGTTGCGTCTGAGGTTGCCTTCCCGAAAGGTTTGGTTTTCACGCAGTTCATCGAAAGTGTAGCCGCAAGGGTGGTTGGCGCTGTTGGCGGCGCAACTGTTGTAGCTAGCGCACTCATGCTGTCTGTCCCAACTCCGGTTCCTGAAGAGGTGGTGGCGCCCGAACCCGAACCAATTCCGCAAGAAGAGCCAGTGTTAGAGCCTCAAAATGTCGTGAGGTCGGCAGAGATTGCAGGTTTGCCTGAAGGAGCAGTCACTACAATTCTCAGTCAAGGATACGAAGATGCAGAGCTTGCAGAGTTTAAGCAAAATCTTAGCGAGTATACCTATATCACTTCAACCGCAAGTGAGGGAAGCGTGCTAACGCTGTATCAATCAGTGTATGACGAGAACAAATACGTCCTCACAATCGAGCCAGAGTAGCCTCACTCTAAATCTATAGCCAAACCACAATGAATGTAGTAATACCTCGCGAATCCGCACGAGATAAAAGTTGTGTCTGATTTGCTCAATTACACAATGTTTGCGCATGTTTTCGTTGACTTTATAGTCCAAGCTTGTATAAAATAGCAAGGTTCGCTTTCAAAAGCCCCGTGTGGCATGGAAGAACGATACCGTTCAAATGGGAGTCCAGACCCAGGAGGCGGCGCTAGTGTAGGAAGCTGGCTTTTCGTTTAATCCTGCAACTTTTGCGAAGCGTCTTAATCAGGCGCGAAGTACCCGAAAGGGTAAAAACGGACACTTTATAATTTTTTTTATTGGAGGAACTAACGTGAAAACGTATTACGCAAAACTCCAGGAAGTTGAGCGCGAATGGCTTCTGATCGACGCAACTGATTTGGTGCTCGGTCGTCTGGCCACAAAAGCAGCTCATATCCTCAAGGGTAAGCATAAGCCGCAATACACACCGCATATTGATACCGGCGATTTTATTGTTGTCATTAATGCCGACAAAATTCGTCTTACTGGTACCAAGGCTAGCTCAAAAGAATACTATCGCCATAGCGGTTATCCCGGTGGTCTTAAGGTCGAAAGCTTTGAAGAAGCTATGGCCAAGCATCCCGAGCGCGTTGTCGAGCATGCTGTTAAGGGAATGCTTCCTAAAAACAGCCTCGGCCGCATGATGGGAAAGAAACTGAAAGTCTACGCTGGCTCCGAGCATCCTCATATGGCTCAGAAGCCCCGCGAAATCAAGATGGAGGATAACTAATGGCAGGCGAAGCTTTATATTACGGCACCGGCCGCAGGAAGAACGCTGTCGCTCGCGTACGTCTTGTTCCGGGCTCAGGCAAAGTGATCGTCAATGGTCGCGATGCTCAAGAGTATTTTGGTCGTGAGGCTCTGGTCAATTACGCCAAAGCCCCTTTCAAGGTAACTGATACAAATGATCATTTTGATGTTGTCGCTATTCTTAATGGTGGCGGAATCTCTGGTCAAGCAGGCGCTTTGCGCCACGGTATTGCTCGTGCTCTTCTTGATGCGGGCGATTATCGCGCCGAGCTCAAAAAAGCAGGCTACCTTACACGCGATGCACGTATGGTCGAGCGTAAGAAGTATGGTCTTAAAAAAGCACGTAAGCGTCCACAGTTTAGTAAGCGCTAGACACCACTGGAATTCTTTAGGTGGATTTGGATGTACCACAACGAAAAGCTCGCAGCGATGCGGGCTTTTCTTTTTTCAACAAGCCCACGAAACGCGACCGCAACTTTTCAGTGGTTTCGAAGGGGAAACAATCAGCTTTCGGGCCTGCTGTGATAAGGTGGGCAAAGCATGAGTTCGCAGCTTATTACATAGGTTGCAAAGGGTAGTACAAGATGAGGAGCAAGTAGGATATGCCAAGAATTTCTGAACTCTACGGATCAATGGTATTTAATGAGCACACAATGCGGGAAAGGCTGCCTTCAGCAACCTATAAAAGCCTGCAGCACACCATTCGTGATGGTGAAGCTCTTGATCCTGAAGTTGCCAACGTGGTGGCACATGCCATGAAAGAGTGGGCAATCGAAAAAGGAGCTACGCATTACACGCATTGGTTCCAGCCGCTTTCCGGCATTACTTCAGAAAAGCATGATAGCTTCCTCGATCCGCTGCCAGACGGTCGTGCCATTATGAGCTTTTCTGGAAAAGAGCTCATCCAAGGCGAACCTGATGCTTCAAGCTTTCCTTCAGGTGGTTTGCGTGCCACGTTTGAAGCGCGAGGCTATACCGCTTGGGATCCCACTAGTTTTGCCTTTATCAAAGATGAGGTCTTATGTATTCCTACTGCGTTTTGCAGCTATACCGGTGAAGCGCTCGATAAGAAAACTCCACTGCTGCGCTCGATGAACGCTATCGAGGAGCAAGCTAAGCGCGTTTTGGCACTCTTCGGCGAGCATCCAAGACGCGTTATACCGACAGTTGGTTCGGAACAAGAGTACTTCTTAATTTCTGAGAAAGATTACGAAGCTCGGCAAGATCTTATGTTGTGTGGGCGTACGCTTTTTGGATATCCGCCTTGTAAAGGCCAAGAACTCGAAGAGCATTATTTTGGCGCTATCAGGCCAACGGTTAACGAGTTTATGAAATTACTCGATGATGAACTATGGGCCCTCGGTGTTTCGGCACGCACAAAGCACAATGAGGTTGCTCCAGCCCAGCACGAACTTGCACCAATTTTTACTAATGCTAATCGAGCAATTGATGAAAATCTGCTTACGATGGAAAAAATGAAGCTTCTCGCATCTCGCTTTGGGCTAGTTTGCTTGCAGCACGAAAAACCTTTTGCTGGCATTAACGGATCGGGAAAGCATAACAACTGGTCAATCGCGGCAGACAGAGTAAACCTTCTTGACCCAGGCGATACACCCATGGACAACCTGCGTTTTCTGGTGTTCTTAACAGGTGTTATCCAGGCGGTTGATGATTATCAAGAGCTCTTACGCATGAGCGTTGCTTCAGCGGGCAACGATCATCGTTTGGGAGGAAACGAAGCCCCGCCAGCCATTATCTCGATGTTTTTGGGAGACGAGCTCGATGAAGTTGTCGAGGCGCTTATCACAGGACACGAAGAAGAGTATGACAACTTGAACAAGGTTGTTATGGATCTTGGTGTGGAATTCTTACCCCATTTCCCTAAAGATAATACTGATCGCAATCGCACCAGTCCCTTTGCTTTTACGGGCAATAAATTTGAGTTTCGTATGCCTGGCTCAAACGTGAACCTGTCGGATTGCAATATGATTCTCAATACTGCCATGGCAAAAAGCCTCAAAGAGTTCGCTGATGCTATGGAGAGTCGTGGAAACAAAGAGTTTGAAGCGGCAGCCATTGAGTATATCCGCGAGTCGCTTAAACAACATCAACGCATCATTTTTAACGGCAATGGGTACTCTGAGGAATGGGAAAAAGAAGCCGAGCGTAGAGGGCTTGCGCACCATAAGAATACAGCAGAAGCGCTTCCTTGCTTTATCGAAGAGAGAAGCATCGAGCTTTTTGAAAGCTTTGGTGTTTTGAACCGCTCTGAGATTACCAGTCGTTATGAAGTAAAGCTAGAAAAGTACAACAAGACGATGAATATTGAGGCGCGCGTGATGAAGCGCATGGTGCGACGCACCTTATTGCCCGCAATTAATCAATATGCTGCCGAGGTGGCAGATAATATTTCCTCGATTAAACAAGTCATGCCGGATGCTTCGCTCTCGCATCAAGAAACGGTTCTCGAGCGACTTTTGACGGGCATTGATTATGCTTATGACAAGTTAAAAACCCTCGATGAGCTTCATCAAAGCATTCGCGATATGGAAGACGAGCAGGCAAAGGCAAAGGCCTATGCCGAGCAAGTAATTCCGGTGATGGACAAGCTACGCCAAGCAATTGATGGGCTTGAGCGTATAACCGATCGCACCCATTGGCCCCTGCCTACGTACAACAAAATCTTGTTCTATGCTTAGATAAGGGCAATGAAGTACAATACCAAAGAATAAAGAGGGGTTCGTTGCGACTCCACATCACTACACGCAACGAATTCTTGCACAGAGAAAGGACACCTTCTATGGCAGAGCTTACAGCAGTTGATTACATTTGGAAGAATGGAGAAACAATCGCATGGGAAGATGCGACCACTCATGTTCTTTCTCACTCACTCCATTATGGCTCTGCGGTGTTTGAAGGAATTCGTTGCTACCAAGATCCTGCCAGCAAGAAAAGCTACGTATTCCGTCTTCGTGAGCACATGGAGCGCCTTCATCGGAGCTGTAAAATTGCCCTGATTGACCTTGAGTACACGGTTGACGAGCTCTGTGATGCAACGGTTTCGATTATCGAAAAGAACAAGCTTTCTTCTTGCTATATTCGTCCACTCGTTTATCGCGGCTATGGCGCAATGGGCGTCGATCCAAGCGATGCGCCGGTTGATGTCATTATTGCTGTATGGCCTTGGGATGCGTATTTGGGTGCTGAGGCTTTGGAGAAAGGTATTAAGGTCGGAGTTTCCTCTTGGCGACAACGCTCAATTAATGCCATTCCACCTGCGGTTAAGTCAAGTGCGTCCTATATGAATTCTATTTTTGCAAAGCTTGAGGCTCGTTCCCACGGGTATGCTGAGGCGGTTATGCTCAACGAGGCTGGCCTTGTTTGTGAGGGCACCGGAGAAAACATCTTTGTGGTTCGCGATGGCATTATGTCGACACCACCGCTGTCTGACGGTGTTCTTGAGGGCATTACGCGCGATTCGATTATTTGCCTTGCCAACGATTTAGACGTTCCTGTTATTGAGGAGAGTCTGACTCGTTCCGATCTATACATTGCCGACGAGATGTTCATGACTGGTTCGGCTGCAGAGGTTACCCCTATCGCAAGCGTTGATGAGCGTGTTATAGGAGAACCAGGTGAGGTCACTCGTGGTCTGCAGAAGCGCTTCTTTGAAGTTGCCTATGGTCAGGTTGAAGAATATGCCGATTGGTTGACAGAAGTGTTGCATCATGAGAATCCTTAGTTACGATTCAACGCTGCGTGACGGCGAGCAGGGCGAGGGAATATCCTTATCGCTCGAAGATAAGCTGCGTATCGTTGAGAGACTCGACGAGTTTGGTATTGATTACATCGAGGGCGGATATCCTTCTTCCAATCCGAAGGATATCGCCTTTTTTAAACGGGTGGCAGAAATGCCGCTCAAGCATTCCCAGATTACCGCCTTTGGCTCCACCCGCAAGCGCGGAGTTAGCGTTGAGGAAGACAGCGGGCTTGCTGGCTTGCTTGATTCGGGGGTGTCAGCCATCACCTTGGTGGGAAAAACTTGGAATGTTCAGGTTGAACAGGCGCTTCAAACAAGCCTCGACGAGAATCTTGCAATGATAAGTGAATCTATCGCCTACCTTAAAGCTAAGGGAAAGCGCGTGGTGTTCGATGCGGAACACTTCTTCGACGGCTACAAAGCCGATTCGGCCTATGCGATGGAATGCTTGCGAGCAGCGGTTGACGCGGGTGCCGATTCACTTGATTTGTGTGAGACAAACGGAGGAGCATTACCCTTCGAAGTTGAAGAAATATGTCGCGAAGTGGTAAAAACGTTCCCAGGTCAAGCAATCGGCATTCACTGTCATAACGATTCGGGCTGCGCTATTGCCAATACTCTTTCGGCTGTTCGAGCGGGTGCCACACAAGTGCAGGGAACAATCAATGGATTGGGCGAGCGTGTTGGAAATGCTGACCTCCTTACCGTCATTGCTGATCTTGAGCTCAAAATGGGTCATCGCTGTGTAGGGGCGGATAATCTTCGCCAATTAACCAGCGTTGCACAGTTTGTGGCAGAGACCTGCAATATGACTTTGCCTCACAATCATCCTTACACGGGAGCTTCAGCATTTACTCATAAAGGTGGGCTTCATGCGAGCGCAATTGCGCGTTTCTCGGAGGCGTATGAGCACGTTGATCCTCGTTTAGTCGGAAATTCAACACGTATGCTCGTAAGTGAGTTAGCTGGAAAGGCTTCCTTGCTCGCAAAGGCAAAAAGCCTTGGCATTGATTTAGGCGAAGATTCTGAGCGCACGCAGAGGATTCTTGACGATATCAAACAACGTGAACAGCTGGGCTATAGTTACGAAATCGCCGATGGCTCGCTGGCAATCTTGCTACAAAGACATATGGATAGATTTAAGCCGCATTTTACGCTGGAGAGTTTCCGCGTCATCGTTGATGATCGAGAAGATGTAGGCGCTCGCGCTAAAGATGCAATGAGCGAAGCAACTATTAAGATTCATGTTGGAGACCAGCGTTTTGTGGCGACAGGCGAAGGAGCGGGTCCGGTTGGAGCGCTCGACAACGCACTTAGAATGGCCATCACGCGTTTCTACCCAGAGGTTGCCGATATCGAGCTTGTCGACTACAAAGTTCGTATCCTTGATGAAAATGTTGGCACGGGCGCTATTACTCGTGTTGTTATTACCTCGCAAAACAGACATGAAAGTTGGGGAACGGTGGGAGTTTCAGAAAACATCATCGAAGCTTCCTGGAACGCGCTTGTAGACTCAATTGACTATGGCCTTATGAGAATGGGCAGATAGATGACTGATTTAAGAACGCGGGAGGTCGATGACCTTCTCTACGCGCTTGCAAAACTGGATAACCCAGATGATCTTTTTCAGCTTCTTGAAGATTTGTTTACCGTGCGCGAGATAAAAGAAACCTCCCAGCGTCTTGAGGTAGCGCGCTTGCTGGCAGAGGGTAATTCGTATGCGAGCATTGAGGCTGAAACAGGTGCTTCAGCTACCACAATCGCTCGCGTGTCAAAGTGCTTGAGCTATGGCTCTGGAGGATACGAGCATGCGCTGAGTGTGCTAAAGGAAAGAAGCGAGAAAGAGTAGAGTGAAGATGAAACGTTTGTTGGTTGTCGTCGATTTTCAGAATGACTTTGTTGACGGAAGCTTAGGTTTTCCGGGGGCAGAAAAGCTAGAAGTCCCAATTGTCGAAAAGATTAACGAGTATCGCGAAGCGGGCGATGAGATTCTTTTTACTTTTGATACCCATGCAAAAAATTATCTTGACACTCTCGAAGGAAAGAATCTGCCTGTTGAGCACTGCATAAAAGGAACTGAGGGCTGGAATCTTTATGGCAAAGTAGCAGATCTTATTACCGAGCGTGATGTTAACTTTGGAAAGCCTACCTTTGGCTCAATGGATCTTGCGGAAATGCTCACTCGTAGACAAGAGCAAGCAAGCGAACTCGCAATCCTTCCTTTTATCAGCATTGAGCTGGTAGGTTTAGTTTCAAATATCTGCCTGATATCTAATGCAATTATTGCGAAATCTGCTTGTCCAGACGTTCCCGTGATTGTCGATGCAAGATGCACCGATTCCTACGATAAGCCCTTGCATGAAAAAGCCCTCGATGTGATGGAGGGAATACAAATCGAGGTTATCAATCGTTAGTGCTCTCGCGGCTTTCTCAGCGAAGCAGCTAAAACGTTGAGACGGGCTTGGCTAGATTGCAGAACTAAGCCTCTACTCGGGGCTTTTCTCGCATTCATCCCATCGCATATCCTGAATAAAAGCTTCTAAAATCAGTTGCGACCTGGTTCCCATAGGGATTGTGTTCTCGCGTATGAATCGGGGGATGTCCTCAATCTTTACCGTGAAGGTTTCGATAAACTCTTTTGGTTCGGGTTTCGGCTCACCAGTTTTTTCTACGTAGGCATACACGATGTGAACGCTCTCTTCGCTCATGCCTGTAGACGAGTAGCCTGGTTGGGAGAGCGGGTGCATTTTCGGCCTGCCTTCTTCAGTGATGATGCTGTAACCCGTTTCTTCCTGAAGCTCGCGTTGAGCACAGGAAAAAATGCTCTCACCTTCTTCGACAAGACCAGCAGGAAATGCGATGCACCAGCTGTTCAGAGGGTAGCGGAATTCTTTGATGAGTAGAATTTCATCAGACGTGGTGCGGCCTACGATACTGATGGCATCGGCACGCTTCGTAGTGGTGTCCGTTTTGGTAAGTTCGCGCGTGTAGCCCTCAAGGTCTTTACGAGAGACGCTTTCGTACTCTATTTCTGAGCCATCAGGCAAGCGATAAGAAAGTAGATACTTTTTAATCCAACCATCACTTATCTGCTGAACGTTCAGCAGATAAGGAGTTGGAGTTGTGTTAGCTTGCTTCTGTTCTTGATTATTCATACCAAGATTTTAATCGATGGAAATGGATTTCTTAACATCGACCTTAGTTTCTTCTTCTTTTTTCGGAACAGTAATGTTGAGCACGCCATCTTCGAACTTTGCTTTGATATCAGAATCAAGCACTTCTTCACCTACATAGAAGCTACGGCTGCTTTTTCCGCTGAAGCGTTCTTTGCGAATAAAGGTGCCCGCTTCGTCTTTGTCCTCTGATTCGGTTTCTTTCGAGGCGCTAACTGCGAGATAGCCGTCTTTTAGTTCGATATCGATGTCCTCTTTTTTGCAACCGGGCAGGTCGATAGCGATTTTATATGCGCCACCTACTTCTTTAATGTCTGTTTTCATAAGAAGGGGATTGGCTTTAATTGAGGGGGTTGGTAAATCGACGAGAAGCTCAAAAGGGTCTGCCATCATGTTGAGTAGCTCGCGAGTTCTTCTGCTAGGTCCAAGTATCATAAGTATTCTCCTACTCGTATCAAGGGTGTATTTCTTGCGACGTGTTTCTTACAAGAATCTCTTGGCAATAATCATAGGAAGCTAAGGTAAAGACCGTCAAGCAAGATGGGTAAAGGGTTAACGAGAGGTTAAGTTAATCGCAAGAGTTGAAACCTTCGATAGTTTTTCCAGCTTACATCTCTTGGTACAACAATGACGCACCTTCAAGGGAGTTAAAGGTGCGTCATTTGGGAGGGGAGCCACGATACTGGGGTTATAGGACAAAAAGTGTGTCTGGGGGCTAATCAGCAGAGTATGGGTACGGAGTCGAATGATGCAGCTCGCTCCATACCAATCCATCGCCCCACTCAACCGGCTTATTACCCTTGTTAGGTAC
>JBMNSJ010000018.1:0-37257 GCA_050945135.1 Raoultibacter sp. | reverse complement strand
GCAATGGATACGCTACTATAACTACGAACGACCCCATAGCTCGCTTGGCTACAGACCTCCTGCAATCCAAGCGATCGCAGCTTAGAAACTAACATTTTGGTTGGTACAGAAAATGGGGGCAGGCCAAGGGCGCGACCGTTGTCATTGGCTACGAAGATATAGACCCGATGTTTCAACCCGCGCGCCCCCGTGAGGGCGCGACGTCGATGAGTTCGAGAGCTTCACATTTAACGACGTTTCAACCCGCGCGCCCCCGTGAGGGCGCGACTTCAATATCGTGGGTGTGGGATGACGAGCTATTAGTTTCAACCCGCGCGCCCCCGTGAGGGCGCGACCCGTTTAGAGAACTGATTGCGACATTAGCATCAAGTTTCAACCCGCGCGCCCCCGTGAGGGCGCGACGAAAAAGAGCTATCTCAAGGGAGGCTCGCGCTATGTTTCAACCCGCGCGCCCCCGTGAGGGCGCGACGGCTACCAAACGGTAGCCCTTTTTGTTGGCTCAAGTTTCAACCCGCGCGCCCCCGTGAGGGCGCGACTGGGTTTGCAGCAACGCTTATCAACCTTTTGGTGTTTCAACCCGCGCGCCCCCGTGAGGGCGCGACTGAGGAACCGAAACAAGACTTTTTAGCACAAATGTTTCAACCCGCGCGCCCCCGTGAGGGCGCGACTATTCAGAAGATCATATCCACCGTTTGCATAGGGTTTCAACCCGCGCGCCCCCGTGAGGGCGCGACGCCCGTCGATGCGCTCAGAAGTTGTCGGCTGGGTGTTTCAACCCGCGCGCCCCCGTGAGGGCGCGACAACGCAAAGGCTCAGTAAATGGCGATGGGGAGATGTTTCAACCCGCGCGCCCCCGTGAGGGCGCGACGTGAAGATGGTGTCGCAGCCGTAACCTATGCAATGTTTCAACCCGCGCGCCCCCGTGAGGGCGCGACATTATTACGCGAGTAATAAACCGAAAGTTGATAAAGTTTCAACCCGCGCGCCCCCGTGAGGGCGCGACACGGCTCACTTACAAAGCTCGAAAAAGGCAAGAAGTTTCAACCCGCGCGCCCCCGTGAGGGCGCGACGATGCGCTGCTTGTACATTACTGCGATCAATTGGTGTTTCAACCCGCGCGCCCCCGTGAGGGCGCGACCGGAGCTTGGCAACAGTTCCGCGAATAATCTCTAAGTTTCAACCCGCGCGCCCCCGTGAGGGCGCGACGTGAACCGGGAGGTGGTGGCGTACCTGTATAGATGTTTCAACCCGCGCGCCCCCGTGAGGGCGCGACATTAGGCCATTTTTCCCGTTTTGTCTCGGAACCGTTTCAACCCGCGCGCCCCCGTGAGGGCGCGACTGTCAAGCCACCTGGCCTAACAAAGATATTGTACCTCTATTCTGTTCTCAAGGTGCATTGAAATAGTCTGTATTACCAGGTCGACTCTTTTACTTTTACGCGAGCCCTCTTCATATTTGTATATTGCTTTAGGTTCGCGCTTCTTTCTAAATGCACAGAAGACCTTCTGGATCATACGGCTTTTTTGTCCCAAAATGATCTACTTTTCTTTTCCATTTGCTCCCTAAGTTATAGAACCTTAGGCTATCTTTGTCGGGATCAATTTCTTTCAACAGTCGAGACTTCATTACCTCAAACTTAGCAGGTTCTATAGAGCACTCAAATACTGAATTCTGAACACGTTGACCATATTCGACACAAATCTTCGATACTCTACGAAGTCTTTTTGAGCCATTGGCAGTCGCTGTCTCGACATCATAAGTAACAAGTACATACATTTTTATCTCCAAAGAAAAGCTGGATAGTCATCGAGATCGCCTCTCAAATAACGAGCTAGCAGCTGGGTTTGCACATAAGGAAGAAGTCCTACTGCAATCTTCTCCCCCAAGAAAGGGTGCGTGATTTGTTCCTTCTTTCGTTCTTGCCATAAACCCAAGATCTCTTTTCTCTTTTCGTCCCTCAAGACAACTGCTCCATCTTCTCTTGCTTGAAAGCCCGCCATCGTGACTTGCTGACGATTAACAAGGGAGAGAACAAACCTATCAACGCAATATGCTCTAAGTTCTTCGATGATGTCTAAAGCAAGACTAGCCCTTCCTGGTCTATCGCGATGCAAGAATCCTACTTGAGGATCAAGTCCAACCGTCTCGCAAGCCGAGACAACATCACTCGCAAGTATCGTATAGAAGAACGACAACAAAGCATTGACTGGATCTTCGGGTGGCCTTCGAACTCTACCCTGAAACTCTTCTGAGATTTCTTTAACTCTGATTACTTTTGAGAATGTTGAAAAATAAGAGTGTGCAGCATCTCCTTCAACCCCGCGAAGAGTATCAAGGTTTCTCGTTAAGAAGACCTTTTGTTCCGCAGAAGAAACCGCGTGCAATAAGCTTTCAAAAGTCGAATCAATCTCATGTGGATAGTCTCGCTTAAATCTTTGCAAAACGATTTTGCTGTTATGAATTTTAGCTGCAATAAAGCGTTGCGCTAACACTAATGACTCTTCTATGTCGTCTGAACGGCGATATTGCTCTCGCCTCAACAATACGTTTCCCGACGTCGAGCCTTCAACCCGTGCAAGAAATCTTCCCCTTCCATCTACAAAGGCCAAACTAATACCCTCGTCGGCACACTTCCCCAATACGGCAGGACTGCACCCTAAATAACCAAAAAGAATCACGTTTTCCAGTATGTGGAATGGCACTTTCATAGCCTTCTGACCATCAACTTTTACCACAAGGTTATTCTCTTCCTTACTAAGAAAAGCCTCTGGATTTGTTACATAGAGCGTGTTTAATAACTTACGCATCCGTACTCCTTCATCTGGGAAGCAGCCCCTCTTTCTTCCAATAGCTCTCTACCCTGAAAGCCGTAGCTTTGGGCATGCATATATCATTGAGTGAACACCGCGAACAGCGCGATAATTTTGTTGGATTCGGAGTTTTTCTTGCTTCGAAAAGTTCATGGATTTCATTGGCAGCCTCTTCTACTCTAGCTCTTAACGAGGGCGAAAGAGGAACAACCTCGCGTCTTCGTGTTTTACCGTAAAAGAGAACGCCTTCGTCGACAGTGCAGTCATACATTTCCTCAAGGCAAAGTGCCTGAGCGCAGACCTGGACTCGATCCCAGTCCTCAGATTTTGCTTTTCCTACTTTGTACTCTACGGGCCGGACGGAATATCTCTTTCCATTTTTCGCCCAACCTCCGCCATCGTCTTCCCAAAACTCAACGACATCGGCTTCGCCCCGCAAGCCCAATCTATAGCTCACAAGCTTAACTGCACGCATAGAGCGTACGCTGCCAGAAGTAGAATACCCGGCAAGATGTGCGCGCTCATGAAAAACTTCACCGCGCGCCGTATGGTAATTCTCACGCCATTGTTTCTCAAGATGAATGAGCGCCCACTGCCGTTTACAGAAAGCAACATGCTGTAGCCCGGAAAGCATCAGCAGTTCATCGTCGGTATAATTTCCCGAAAAACTGCTATCCGCTCTTTTACTATTAACCAACCTTAACGCGCTCCACCAGATTCTTAATTGGTTCTCCATCAAGACTAATTTCGTAATCTGAAAAAACACGAGCGGGTCCTTCGTTTTTTCTCTCGCATTTCACCCGCTCAAAAAGGGTGCCCGCTGGTGCGGATCCAAGCTCATTGCCATGCTCGAAAATAATGAGATTTCTTACTGTCATCAAACCTCGTGCTGCCGAACGATCGTCTTCGAACATGTTTACAAAGGCTTTCCAGAATAGATCCAAGTCCTCTTGCGAAAACCCGGTCTGCTTCGCAAGCGATGCCGAGATGAATCCATGACCTCTATAAAGTCCATAAGGAATGGTTGCTTTCCGCCCCATTGTCCTGTTGTCGCCATCTTGTTTTTTAGCTTCCTCTCCTGTTGCAACAGCCATGCGAGTGATTGTGTGATCTAGAGACAATACTGGATCAACCGAACGAGAAAAGGTCAGCTGAATCGGTCCACGCACTTGACCAGCATTATCTCCAGTAGACATTACTGCACCAAAAGTCCTAACGTCATAGTAGCGAGAACACATCAAATCACGAGCACGAGAAACTGCCGCTTGCTTTGCGGCTCCCTTAATCTCTTCACCCTCATTGGCTTCCGCAAAAGCATCATTAATAGATTCGTTCAGTATCGCTTTTTCCTTAATGAAGATATCCATTCCTTCTTGGTCGAGGCAATTTAACTGAATGAAATTTCTAATTTTGCGCTTGATGCACACATCTGTAACCAAACCATGACCATCTTCGGGGTCAGTGCGCGGCATATTATCGGCGTCGGGGTCACCGTTAGGGTTTCCATCGGTAACATCAAAATAGAACATGAAATCATATCTCTGATCAATCGACATTTTCTTCTCCTTTGTTCGCGCTTTCTTTTTTAGTATAGAAGTTTTGCTTTTGTACGAAATAGCCGCTAATGAACTCTCCTTGCTCAAACTCCGTGAGAAATGCCGGAATCGGGTGAACTTGAGCCATTGTTTCTGTTAAAAGCCTATCAATCCAGCGAGCTTTTCCTTCATTGTCAATATGTTTTAAATTGTGGTCGAACAGTTTGATAGTTTTTGGAAACACGGCCAAAGGTGTTGTCGCTGCCGATCTGAACATGCGATCTTTTATCGTTGCATTTCTTTTCGGAAAAGCTTCTTTTTGAGCATATTCAAGAATCGCGAATGCTCTACCTAACAAATACGCGGAATTCTTATTGTCTTCATCAAGCATACTCTCTACCCTTTCTGCATTAAATATTCCTTTTCTCGCCCAACGATTGAGACATGCTTTCAAGATGGCAACACGTCTATAGCTAGGGTTCTGTTCCGCTCGAATACGTATCATTGCTTGGCGGAATAAAGCCAGTGGATATGCTGCCCCTGTCAAAATGCTTTGGAATACACCAACTTTAAGTGAGGGAAGCACATTGTCCATTTTGTAATCCAACGCAGTTGCTCTCAATATCGAACTTAAGGAAAGATAATCGGAATCTTTCGGACCATGGACGAGCTTCATATCATCATAGTGAAGCGTGATTTTTTCGGCAAAATCCTTTAGTGTTCCCGTTTCCCATATCTTTACGACTAGCCTTGCAGCATTTGGCTCAAGACCTAATACATACACTCTGCTTTCTAGCTCTTCTTGAGGACGACCCGAAGTGACAGATTCAAAGAACCCCTTTTCCTCATCCAGCGATCCATCGTCGTTATCGTTAGGCAGCTCCTCACAAACACCTTTAAATGCATCCTCGAAACCATCGATTTCTTTTTCCGTCCAAAAAACTACGGTTAGCCTGCCGAGGCGAACATGATTTCGCTCGCTATTCAATAGATACTTCAAGGCTGTTGTGTAGCCAAATTCAACTTGAACATTCACGGGAGCATTGTCACCCTGCTCCTTGCCGTACGAATCATATCCCTTACTCTTTTGAAACGACACAAGCTTTCCTGCTCCTGCAGGCTTATTCCCAAATATAGGTGTTGCGGTGTGAGTCTTTGCAATCACCCCCTTTTTGCCGGTAACGGAGCAGATTCGAAAGTCCTCTTTATCTTGATCGGAACTTGTTGTACTTATGAAATCCTTAACTACTGGCGAGCTGAATACTGGTTCACTGCCATCCACGAGTTGAAACGTCACATTGCAGCCATTAATTGCAGCGCAGACCTCCCAATTGGAAGCCTTCATTACTTCCAAAGAACCATTCTGTTCGTAGAATCTGATGACGGCCGAAACACCCTCATCCGCTTTAACATCATCAGGCAAATCATGTATTCGTTTGACAAAAGATTCGTTTTGACACTTAGCTTGATTGATGTGCTTCTCGCTGTCGCTTTCTGGCTTGCCCAACACGTAACCAGTATTATCCCAAAGCAAAAAGGCTGTTTGTGACGAGTTTATGCCCGAACGACCGGAAGACCGAGGAACAAGGTACTCTTTCCCTATCTTACCTTCCCTCATATCCAACAATCTGGAAAATCGTCCGTCTTTTGTTATCTCGATAATAAATTTGATCTCTTTGAGTTCAAATCCAAATGCTGGTAGCAAGGAGTCCTTTTTTGCTATCTCTCTTTCGTAGTACTTATAAAGTGCATTGATGATCATGAAATCACCTCCTCGCTATCCCATGAGGGAATCCTCATAACTCCATTGGTCAGTTGAGCACGGAAAAATGCCGGTTCAGGGTTGCTGGCATCAGAAAAATCCATATCGTAAAGGATGTATCCTAGGTCTCGTGTCGCCTGAATTGGATCTGGCTCAACCGACATATTTTCAATCAGGCGAATGCTTGAGCACGAGAATTCTCGACAGCCTAAATAGGGCTGATTGAACACCTGTCCTTTAGACATTCTTCTCTCGAAGATAGCTTGATATTTGCCAGGATTCTCGTCTTTACGATCCGATTCCTGAACCACCTCGCGCTTAGATACGGGAACGTAGACCATCTCAGCGTGCAAACGATAGTGAACGTTCTTCAATATTCGGCTTGCTCGTTGCTGGCGCTTCTCCTCAATGAACACGGCATCGGTACGCGTGCTTGCCACAGCCCCCACTTCATTCCTGCACAAAGAAAACCATTGATCGAGCCCGCTGATAACCTCAACCTTCGTAGGTCGCCATTTAATCGCTGGTTTCCAGAATATGCTATCGAAAATACCTCGAACAGCAGAAGGAGTGATGATGTCATAACTTACTCTCTCGACCTTGAACTCAGGTCGAGTAAAACAGGCGAAATCACCTACAACTTCAATGCAATACTCTTTGTCAAAATGTTCCATTTTCACCCCCCTTCATTGTTAGCTGTACAGTAAAAGACCTTGATCGGCCTCAAGGCATATGCCTTGACCGGGAATGTAAAGATCGGGATGCGACTGGATACCCATATCGGTGTCCTCCAGGAGCTCTATCATCCCTGCTTGTTGTAGATTATTAAATGCATCCTCATAAACGGTTACCATAAAGCGTTGCATTTTCCTAAAATCACTTCGAGATAACTCGGAGTCTTTCTGGAGAGCTTTTTTTACGAGTTCAGCACTGCTTTTCCCTGTTGTCTCACTCGTATAGTCAATAAGAATACTTCTCTGGTTTTGATTATCAATCAGCTTAAATCCCTCTGAAAACGTACGAAAGGCGAAGACTACACCGCCCGCTCCTTTGACGAGATGATCCCTAAAGCCAGCTTTATCAAACGAGTTGAAGCTTGCTAGATATTTGTCAAAGTAGTTTTTCATGACTCTTGGTGAGAAGATGTTCTCTTCAGGCCTGATGCCTTCAATAATACTCTGGCAAGCCTGGGTACGTTTGGTTTGCAAACCGAAAAGTTTTTTCTTCGGAGGCAAGAATACCCTCACCGAGCCCAAGTCTTTCTTGCCTTCCCTATTACACCTACCTGCAGCTTGTGCAATCGAATCTAGTCCTGTTAAAGACCGATATACAACAGGAAAATCTATGTCGACGCCTGCCTCAATCAGCTGAGTGCTAATCACCCGTACGACTTCGCCCTTTCTGAGAGCAGTCTTTATCTCGGAAATAATGTCACTTCTGTCTTCTGCACACATTGAAGCAGAAAGATGCCATGTTCCTTCAGGCATAGATTCAAATAGATTAAGACAGTCATTGCGCGTGTCGACAATACAAAGAACTTGCTCGTGGGTACAGAGTTGATCGGCCATCTCTTCCCAGCACTCTAGAGGCTGTGCTTCATTGAAGTCGAAGTCTACTTCAACTCTTTTTAATCTAGATGCAAGCGACTGAGGATCAGACACGATTTCTCTGATTTCTGATTCTTCAAAACCTTCCTCAGTCGTTGTTCCTGACCCTAGCTTTCCAATAAGAAGCGGCTGTGTTGCAGTACATAAAACTATTGTGACATCATAATCAGTAACGAGCGCTTTGAGCGTAGCCAGAACGGTAGTCAGGTCTTCAAACGGGAGCATCTGTGCTTCATCGAGGACAACGACACTATTTGCAATATTGTGAAGTTTTCGACATTGTGAGCGCTTGGCCGACAAGAGAGACTCGAGAAGCTGGACATTAGTGGTGACCACTATGGGAGCATCCCAGTTCTCAGTCGCGAACCGGTGTCTCTTTTGATGGCTGTCATCGAGGTTCTCGATATCGAAATTCGAATGGTGCTCAAGCACGTTCTCTTGCCCGAACAAGCTTGCACCCGATTCGATTTTTCCCGTGTCATCAGTCCCGTGTTTATATATTTTTGCGGTTTGCTCGATGATCGATGTATAAGGGATGGCCATTATTACCCGGTCTTTACCGTACTCCATAGCGTGTCTGAGTGCAAAGGCCATTGCCGATAAAGTCTTACCACCACCGGTGGGTACTGTGAGTGAAAAAACGCCCGGCTCAAGCTTTGAGGCTTTAAGACAGTCTTGAAGAACTTCGTTTCTCATGCGATTGACCTCCGTTGACTTCGTATTCTTTTGCATGTCATTCAGATAGTCATCGAGCTTCCCCGAAAGGGCCGCAACACTGTCGTAAACAAGAGTTTTTTCTCGCTCATCACCAATCATGAACTTTTCTGTATCAAGCGAATCAGCATCAACTAAGCATGAATAGAGCATGCGGATCCGTAAAGAGATGCCTTCTCTTGATGCAATTCCTTTTTGCTGAGTCATTTGAGGGATTCTTGTTTCTTGGAGTTTGCTACATTCCGCGGAGCTGCTTATGCCTGGCATAACAGTATTAGTGGAATCACTTTCTTGTTTTTTTATGCCTTTGATTCGTTGGTCTAAACTGCCTCCCGAATGGCTTTGATAGAAATCAGGAAGTCCCGCATGATGCCCCGCTATTACATATGCTGCCATGCGCCCTGCGAAAGGATTCTTCCGGTCTCGCCACGACGCTGCAAGTGCAACTTGTGCTCCAGGCGTACTATGCGAGCCTTTTGTTCCTCGCTTAGATTCATCATACCCAGTTTCGTGCTTCAGATAATCTTGCCATTCAAGTGAGTACTTGCCTGCATCATGCAGCAGGCCAAGATAGTTACCCCACGAACCAGAATCAAACTTATCCGCAAACTTTGATGCAAGTTTTGCAGTTCCAATAAGATGCTCGGAAAGAGGCTGCGTAACCCAATCGCCGTCTTCCGTCTGCTTAATGTGAGCATACTCCTCCATATCTCACCCGCTTTCTAAATCTTGCTTTTCAGTACTTTGGTGTCTTTGTTCGCGAATAACGCCATACTGTAAATTGCTTCCTTTTTACAACCAGTCACCCCATCAAAGCATGCAGGAATTCCCGTAGTTTCAACGTCAAAGACAAGAACTCTAGAGAGTTCGACCGGCTCTATAACTCTTCTTTCGGCTTCTGTTTTTAAGCAAGCCGCTCTAGACTCCGTTGAGTTTCTTCCCACTATTTCCCCTAGCCGAAAAATCAATTACGCGAATCGTTTCTTCTCTTCTATATAAGACCAAGTCAAACAAAAAAGCAAACAACTTTTGGCCCCTGTAAACAACTTTTAGTTGTTGAAGAAAAGATGCGTTGCGTTTGACATTTGTTCTTCAAAGGTGATTGATGATAAAAAAGTCTACACAAAAATCTCTTTTCTTGTGTCCATTTTATTAGACACACAACGCAGCGAAATTACGTATGATTATCAAAGATAGTGGCAATTTTTTCTTTGTAAGTTAGGAATAATCATGGACAAATTTTCGCGTCACATAACAGATTTCAACATCGCTGGATTCACCTATTGGGATGGCATCGATGTTATCGACAAGCTCGCGGTGGGAACCATTTTGAAGTTGGAGCTTGATGACGCAAACCCTTACGACCCACGCGCCGTTGCCCTTACCTACAAAAACAAGAAAATTGGCTACGTGCCACGCACGCACAACCTCGAAATCAGCCAAGCTCTCTATTATGGACACGATGTCTTTGAGGCGATAATCACACAGTTTATTCCCGAGGCTCATCCCGAAAGGCAAGTTCGTGTTATGGTTCGTATTGCTGATAATCGGTCCTCAAAATAGGCGCACCCTTCCCTCCGCTATGCGCCACACGTAAGGGCATTTTTTCCGATGCCGAAACCCGTAATACCGGGTTATCAACCTATAAGAAGAAATTCTTTAGAGTTTTTCGAAAGAGAAAAGATACTCCTTCATTTTTGGGCGTAGTTGTTTAGCCCTTGCTACAATAAGGGTTAGCAAAACAAAGAGCTGCTAGCTGCTGCTTACGTTATTGCCGGTAATGGTTCATAGAAGGAGCCCGTTACCAAAAGTGCGTAGATAACCTCTACGCGCCGGCGCGCCAGGGATCGTAGAACTGATTTGTGCTTCTTTCCTCGGCTCGTTTTTTCTCATAGTAGTCTTTGCAATGTTGATCACAATCAACTACTCTTTGCGCTGATTGTATAAGAGCATTTTTTAAGCGCCGGTTACCTCCTTTCGCTTTCTTTTTCTTATTGACACTTGTGCCTGAAGTCTTCTTTTTGGGAGCACTCCACCATATGAAGCAAGATGATTTGCCGACAGAAATCGCTCGATGTTTCATGACGCTTGCTTATCAAATTAATAAGCCAAGGGGAGCTTCTTGATGTGTCACGACATCCATCTTCAGCAGTATTCTACATAACGTAAAGCAGCAACCTTATAAGCGATAAACAGACATCGTCAGATCCGGTGGCAAGATAACTCGAGTCTTTAAAGAGAACAATAGGACAAAGCCGGTGCCGGATCTAACGACCGCCAGCAGGAAGAAACACTTTGATTTTTTCTGCAAGACATTATATGAAAACCTGCTTGCAGAATAGGACAAAAGGTGTGTCTAAACCATAGTCCATCCGATAAGGGCCACTGATTCGAACTGCTGGTTCCAAACGGTTTTGATGTATCAAACCCGTTTCTGCGAGACGCCAAAGCCGAAAAGATTCCAGGGCGCAAGACTTCCCAAGGCGCAAGATAGCTCCCTCCCGCTCGCATTGCAATCAAAATCTAAGTCAGAGGGGGTCGCAGTGCAAGCTAAATTTATGACAGAGGGCTTAGCTCGATGTCAAATGCAACGTTTTGTGGTTGTGACACGGTCCATACGTGCCTACTCGTAAAATGCTCCACCTTGTCATCAGGCATTTTGTAGAGCAGGATGTTCTCTCCCGAGACCCATCGACCACAAAACGTTCAATCTGACTTTGATTCACGGCTTTCTGCCTTGATTTGTTCGAGCGAAGCCGTCCAATACACATAAATCTGCGGGCGCTGTCCTTGGTCCAACACTTCTCTCAACGTTGCTCGGCACACTATCGAGAATCTCTGCATAAGCTTGCTTGTTTCAAGAAAATGATAGTTGCTGGCTACGAGTAATCATGCTCAAGCACCTTTTGCAGTTTGCTGCAAAATCAGCCCCTATCGCAACATAGCGCAACAGGGGCTTTAGCTTTTGCTCTATAACCAAGAATCTACTCGGCAGAATTAACAACCCCGCCATAAATGCCATGTCCAGTAAGATTTGCCTCACAATAAACGCTTTCGAGATTGAGCTCGGCACGTGTTTTTTCAACAATCTCTTTCATCTTCTCGTCGCTACCATGAAGGCCGGTAAACACCAAGGTCTCATTTTCCACCATCGTGCCGTCTTCAAGAGGATATGCTCCGTAACCCTCGTACGCGGTATAGCCTATCTTTTCTGCCTTAAGAATATCCTCTACAGCCTGGCGATACTCTGCCGTGGTTTTTTCTGGCTTGCCGCTATCTTTGTCAACTAAGCCATAATAGAGGGAGAAACTCACATCTGCCTCGGTTGTGATTTCGGTTATCAGCGCTTCTTTTGCCTGCTGCTGAGCATCCGCTGACTCTTTCTCGGGTGCGCTACACCCACAGAAAAACATGAGCGCAACACCGAGCAAAACTGCAAGGGCCCCCAATTGAATACGTATCGTCTTAGTCATTGCTATTCCTTTCGAGATTAATGAATTCAGCCATTGTATCTTTCTTGCTGCACCACAAACCCCATAGCATAAATCTGAAATCATTTTGAAATTTCTTGCAAGGATTTGGCGGGCTCAATCGTGTTAGAGGTAAGAAGCAAAAATATTGCTCTATGCCACCCACGAAATTGGAGGAACAATGACAACTCAAATACGAAAAATTACCGCGGCGGCCCTCATCGCTGTCCTTGTGCTCGTGCTCACCGCACCCGCCCTTGCCTTTGCGGCGCCCAAGCAAGAAAGAAACTTCTCGTGCCTTAACCAGGTAAGTCAGGCAATTGCCCAGAACTGTGCGGGCTTTATCGACGCTGATGGCGATGGGGTATGTGACCTGCGACAAAACGGTCAGCGCGGTGGCGCTTACCTCGACGCTGATGGCGATGGGGTATGTGACAATCTTGGCGCAGGTCAGGGTCAGGGTCAGGGTCAGGGTCAGGGTCAGGGATATCTTGATGCCAACGGCGACGGAATTTGCGACAATTACGGGACCAATCAAGGACCTGGCTATACCGACGCTAACAACAATGGCACCTGCGATAACTGGGAAAATCGAAGCGGAAATTCGGGCAAGGGCTATGGCCACGGATCTGGCAACGGCTACCATCGTCGCTAAATTCGTGTAAGCTAGGACTACGACAGTTTGAGAATCCGAGGCAAGAAGCAACATGCGATCAAAGGTCGACATCGAGCACGCAATTGATACCTACGGTGATACGGTATGGCGCGCTTGCGTGCTCTACTTCAAGCAAGCGCCCGACGCACAGGATGCCTTCCAAGAAACTTTTCTCAAATATTCCGAAACAGAGACCAGCTTCAATAGCGAAGAGCACCGCAAAGCTTGGCTCATCCGCGTTGCCACGAATGTTTGTAAAGACATGCTTAAGGCGGCACATCGCAAAAACCTCGCCTTCGACGGAAACGCAGATGAATCGTGGCCTATCTCGGGCAGCTCCGATATCCAACCCGGATCCGATCTTTATGAAGTACTCAATGCGATGAGGGCCTTAGCCGACCCGCCTCGCACTCCGGTGTTTCTCTCTCTTTATGAAGGATATACCGCTGGCGAAATTGCTGAAATTCTCGATGCACCGGTCAACACGGTGTACTCATGGATCGCCCGCGGAAAACAGCAGCTAAAGGAGGTGCTGAGATGAGCTCATCAGAAAAACGCATCAAGGAAGCATTCGATAGCATTACCATGCCAGAAGGCCTAAAAGAATCCACCCTTGAAGTGCTTGAACAAAGAGCGCAAGAGCAGCTCGGTAGCACCTCAGAGCAAACTTCACAGGCAACATCGAATTCTGCACATAAAACGGCACTACCAGCTAGCGAAAGAACAGCTAGTGGCTCGATTTCTGCTGGTGGAACGATTGCTAAACGAGCTCCCCGACCTTTCTCCCGTCGCCTTGGATTTGCCATGGCAGCTTGTCTGGTTCTGTGCATGCTTGGCTTTGGCGGCTTCAGCGCTTACGCAACAGAAACCGCTGTTGTCGACATCGAAGTGAATCCTGCAATAGAGCTTGGCGTCAACCGTTTCGATATCGTTGTCGATGCGCGGGCGCTCAATGAAGATGCGAACGACCTCCTCGAAGAACTTTCCGTGATAGGCAAAAACTACGATGAAGCGCTTACAGCAATCACACAAAGCGATGCCTTCCAGTCCTACATCAACGAAGATTCGTATGTGGATATCTCTGTCATATGCAGCGATGAGCGCCAATCGGAAAGCCTCGTTAATCGTGGACAAACGCAGGTCAATGCGCTGCCGTGCGCAGGTGCTTGTACTCGCGTATCAGAGGAAACGCATCAAGCCGCTGCAGAACACGGGATGGGGGTCTCTCGATATGAGGCGGCACTCGTGTTGGTTGAGCTTGACCCCACGCTCAGTCTTGAAGACTGCGCGTCGATGAGCATGAAAGAACTGCGTAGCCGTATTGCCGCACTTGACCCAGAAAACGACTACGCCGATCACTCTGTCGGACATCAGAATGGTCAAGGGCAGGGACAAGGTAGCGGCAACCAAGGGCAAAACAACCACGAAAACAGTTCGCAGAATGGACAAGGGCAAGGCTCTCAACAAGGTGGCCAGCAGCACGGTCGACAAGGCCGATAAATCTTTCCGTCAAAGTGTCCTATTTTGTTTCTTTGTTGCAACCCTCTTGTCACCAAAGAGAAACCACCTCGTTTATCAACTGGGGTTTCTCGCTTATATAATCAGCTAGAGGGAAAATTTACAAAAAAGGAGGAACTATGTTTTACAAGAACATCTTAGTACCATACGACGGATCAGATGCATCCAAAAAATCGCTTGAGGCAGCAAGCGATTTCGTAGCTCGTGACATGGCGCAGCATATCACCGTAATTGCCGTCGTGGATCCCATCGATGGTCTGTCTTCGGCACCCGATATTGGTGCATGGAATACCGGAACCTTCTCGGGAGATATGATTGAAAAGATTCTGCTCGATAAAAAGGCAAATATCGAAGAAATCATCTACGAATTTGCCGACAAAGTTACGGTAATTCTTAAAGTAGGTAGCCCGAAAAAGGAAATCATCTCGGCTATCGACAGCGAAGATTGCGATTTAGTAATCATGGGCAGCCGTGGCCTAGGTTCGTTCCGTGGAGCGCTTGGCAGCGTGAGCCACGCTGTGCTTCATGAAACCCAAGTGCCCGTTTTCGTCATGAAATAAAGCTGTAGCAGGGCTCATCCCTAGTAAAGTAACAAGCCCCTACACTCTGCAAGCCCCGTCTTCTGATGAACCGCATTCCACAATTCGAACCGAAAAGCATGACTCTTAGGTTTGGAGATGCGCTTCACACATTGAGAAGGCGGGGTTTTGCTATCTACGTCCGCGATAGCTTCGTGGGCGCATCGATCCCTTGAAGTTTTTGAATGGTGGCGTGGTTTTGCGAAGTGCAAGCGCCTCTCGTTTGCAGTCAAAACCCTCAACCGTAAGGAAGGGAATCTCTACTCCCACCAGGCGCTCGATTTCTTTCAAGTTACTTTTTGCATCGAAACTTACAAAGGTAACGGCATCTCCCTTTTTGCCTGCACGACCCGTTCTTCCGATGCGATGGATGTAGTCATCGGCGCAATCGGGAAGATCGTAGTTGATGACATGCTCTACATCGTCAACGTCTATTCCGCGTGCAAGCACATCGGTAGCAACCAAGATACCTGTTTTTCCCTGCTTAAAGTTATCAAGTGCTCGCCTGCGCTGACTCTGAGAAAGGTCGGAATGGATTGCTTCAGCTTGAAATCCTGCGCGTCGCAGTTGATTGGCGCACATGTCGGAGCGGCTCTTGGTGCGTGCAAAAACAATCACGCGCTCGCTTCCGCGCTCTTTGAGCACCGCGCACAACAACTCTGCCTTACGATTTTGCGCAATAGGAACGATGTATTGCTCAATACCGTCAGCGGTTTCTCCCTTGTGCGAAACCTCGATAAACTGAGGATCTTTCATCATATTGCGCGTTATGTTCATGGCTTTGCGATCAATAGTTGCAGAAAACAGGAGTGTCTGGCGCGTGCTAGGGGTTTTGCCTACGATTTCTCGCACTGCAGGCAAAAAGCCCATGTCGAGCATGCGGTCAGCCTCATCAAGAACAAGGATTGAAACGAAATCCAAGCGTATTGCCTTGCGCTCAATCATATCTTTGAGTCTGCCGGGTGTAGCGACTACAATGTCGACGCCGTTGCGAAGCTTCTTCATCTGCGACTCGTATGAAACGCCACCAACAAAGGTGACGACGCGATGTTTCGACGTATGTGCGAGGGCAACCAGAACGCTTTCGATTTGCTGAGCCAACTCCCTGGTAGGAGTAATGATGAGAGCCTGCGGCTGCTTTCCCTTGCGAGCCTTGGTGTTCTGGATAATAGGAAGTGCGAAGGCGGCTGTTTTTCCGGTGCCTGTTTTTGCGGCAACGGCAAGGTCTTTTTTCTCGAGTGCTGGGGGGATAGCTTGCTTTTGTACAACAGTTGGACTTTGGTATTCCAAGCGCTCCAGCGCGCGCAGTGTTGCTTCGGATAAACCGAGATCCTTAAATTCTTTGTTCATGTAACTCCGTGACTTTATATACCTCCACGTAGATTAGCGTTGCAGCCTACGTGCTTACGTGCTTGACAGATTGATTTTTGGCAGCTTGCTTAAGAGGGCAAAAGGAAGCAGTATCTAGTTAAGCATGGGCTTTAGTATGAGCGAAATCGTGCGCTTTTGGGTGATTTAGCTTGGCTTGTGTGCGGAATAACATAAAATCCCAGGTAAACGGCTGCTTATTGCGCGAAATCGGCATGCTGGGGCTTGCGGAGCTCTTACATCTGCCTCATGGCGGATTACGAATGCACCAAGGAAGGGCTGGAAGGTAGCGTCTCGAATGTTGGTGCAAGAACTCTGCTTGGATAGCGTCTCGAATGTTGGCGTAAGAAGCTCGCATGAGAGGTGAGCCCGCAAGGCTCCCGAAAAAAAGCTCCAGAAGAGGGGATTTTGCATGAGATTGAAGCTTATGCCCGCCAGAAATCGATAATAAGCGTCCACAACCTCTCTGCAACGCTCGTTAAATTTCCGCCATCTGGGATTTCTCTAAGCGAACACTCGCTCGCTCACAGATTCTCCGGGCATAACCTCCCATCTCATGCAAGCCGCACTACCCTTTCACAATTATTTTATGCCACAGCTTAAGACCCTCTCGAAAAGAAGCTATCTTGTGTATCGGCAGTCGGAAATGCAACTAGCATCGGATTGTGCCAAGTAGGGTACAATCTATCCACTTGCCGCTTATCGTTTTCGAGAGACATTCGAGATGACACAGACTCAAGCAGAACCAAAGCTCTGGTCGAAGGACTTCGTTTTAATCGCGGTCGTAAATTTGTTGTTGTTTGCAAGCTGGCAAACGCTTCCCTTCATCTTCCCACTTCATCTTCAAGAGCTTGGCGTAAGCGATTCTCTTTTAGGATGGATAACCGCCATAACTACGATAGCCGCAATTCTGATTAGACCTTTTTGTGGCTTCATTCTAGATAGGTTTGGACGACGTGGAATTTTTTTGTTGGGAATTTTCCTTATGGGATTATCCTCGGCAGCCTATCTGGTGTTTCCCGCGGTAGGCATTCTTTTTGTAATCCGCTTCATCCATGGTCTTGCCTGGGGTATCAGCTCTACCTCTAGCCAAACAGTAGCCAGCGACACAATTCCCCCCAAGCGATTCGGTGAGGGAATGGGCATGTTCGCCCTTTCGGCAAGTCTTGCTCTTGCTATTGCACCAGGTTTGGCCTTTGAAACCTATACGCGAAGTGGTTTTTCCTCGGTAGTCATTATCGGAATCGTCGCTCTTGCAATTGCCTTTGTTATTGCGTTTTTTCTGAAGTATAAGACGGTTGATAAGCCAACCAAGTTTCGCTTTGCGGGAATGCTAGAAAAACGATCCGCACTTCCCGCCTGCATCATGTTTTTTCTTTCGGCAACCTATGGTGCGCTCACCACCTTTCTTGCAATCCACGCCCTCAACCAAGGTGTAGACAATATCGGACTCTTCTTCACGATATATGCAGTTGCGGTTGCTCTTTCGCGCCCTCTTTTGGGGAAGCTCATCGACAAAAAAGGCTATGCCCTGGTGTTAGTTCCCGGGCTTATCCTATTGGCAATAGCTCAGGTTGTTTTAGCTTTCGCAAGTACGCTTTCTGCCTTTTTGCTCGTCGCGCTGATTTTCGGCTTCGGCTTTGCGGGCAGCAATTCTACCCTACAGGCAATGGCTGTTGCGGGTGTTCCCCTTAACCGACGCGGAGCCGCCAATGCAACCTATCTAGTTGGCTTTGATTGCGGCATTGGTTTTGGTGCGGTTATCTCAGGAATCATTGCGGCGGCAATCGGATATTCGGGTCTCTATTTGTGTTTTACTGCAATGCCACTCATTGCTTTGGTGCTTTACTTGGCGCTTGCCCGTCATCGAAAGCCGCCAAGCCTAACTGCGCAAGAAGTCGATTAAGCCGCGTTAAGCTCTCCGGGCTACCTAAATAACTCTCCAGAAGTGCTACGGACTCTTCTTTCCAAGCCCTGCAAAACCCGCAGAAGCAACCTGGCTGAAAAACCTTTCGTCAACGGAGAGTGGCGGCAGCACGCAAGCTTACCCTACAATAATCTTACGATAGTCTCGATTATCAAGACCCAATAGCAGCTCAGCTTTCCCTCGTAGTATGATGGTGATGCGTCGCGCGATATCGCTGCGATACGGGGAGGTGGATTCATGGTGCAAGGCTATGTGATATTCGGTTTGTTTCTCTGCTTGATTGTTTTGGTTATCACGCGGGTTCAACAGTTAAGAAAAGTTGGAATCCATGCGATGCATTTTGGGAAGATGGACAAGAAGGATTTCCTCATTCCACCCTTCGTTCTTCTTTTCCTTTATCTGCTCATAGCAAATGTGTGGTCGCTACCAGGCTCAGGCGGCTATCTGTTTTCGAACTCGATTGTGGCATGGATTGGCGTAGGTTTTGGCGTACTCGGAGTACTGTTTTTTGCTTGGGCCCTCGTATCGTTTGGGCAGAGCTTTCGCGTTGGCATCGACGAAAACGACCCTGGCAAGCTTGTTACCTCCGGGGCCTTCGCCATCAGTCGTAACCCCATTTATGTCGCCTTCTTTTTCGTGCTGCTGGGAATATTTCTTGTGCTGCCAAGCTGGGTGTTTTTGCTTGTGCTGTTGGCAGCGTGCGCACTTTTCACCAGGCAAATACTGCTCGAAGAGAAATCCCTCGAGAAGGTCTACGGTGACGAATATCGGGAGTATTGTGCGAAGGTTCGCCGCTTTCTGTAGGATGACAGGGCAAAACAGAAGGCGGTCCTCTGAAAGCTTCAAAGAACCGCTCCTTATTTCAAGAAATCTTTCTTGCGCAGCTACGTAGGCTTATTCAACTTTTCGTACGTCACGATTTTTGCGTACCGCGACACCCGCTACGAAAGACCCCAGCAAAGATAGCATGAGAAGAAGTGCCACCGACCAAAGCCTTGTATCTGCCGTTGCAGCCAAACGAAAGTCTCCATGCTTCTTTTTCGCTACCGGCTGAGAATCCACCGTTGGTTCAGGGAGGGGCTCGGTGCTTAACAAGGTATTCTTGGCTGTAACTAAAACCCCATCACCACCAGCAGTTATCTGGAACACATCCACATCGAACTCAATGCTGGCAATGTCATATCCTGCAGGACTTTGCGTTTCGACAAATCAGTAATAACCTGGAATCAAATTGCCTGTGTTAAAGCTGCCCATATCTGCCCCGTCTGTTGCCGTGGTAAACGTAGTCACTTCAGCCCAGGGCTCATTTCCATCGGCTGAGCGCTCGAGCCTAAAACTTGCTCCACCTAGCCGAGTTCCATCAGCGGCGTCAACCTTAACAAGTGTTGCGGTTTCTGACTGCACCGTAGCATTGGCGGATCCTGCCTTCAAAACGGCTACTCCACGTGCGTTCCAACTTCTTTGACTTCCCTGCTCGGTAAATGAAAGATAAGCGGTGTTCACGATGCTGGTGTCCTCGGAAACCTGCTTATATCTGGCTTCAAGAACAATCCCTGGATCAATGATGTTTCCATTGACGCAGTTTGAATCACTATACGTTGTGGCAATATAGTTTGCCTCCCACGCGTTTATTCCCACGTTAGAGTTGAGAAGTGTTTCTTCGAGGTTTGGCCAAATGTCTGAATACTGCAAAGGATAGCTTGTAGATTGTGGATTACCAAGGTTCATAATGAATTTGATGTCGCCCGCATCTGTCTTATACATGCCATACTGAAACGTTCCAACTCGCAGCTTGAACTGCGCATAGGTTTCACCAGATAATTGATCGACCTTCGTAAAGTAATTTATGATTGAGCTGTCAAGTGCGTTTGCCCAATCAGACTGTGCAGCACGATGATCGCTTTCAGACATAACAAATAGCACACTGGCGTTTACACTGTGAAGAGAAACGTCCACTACCCCTGTTTCCTTCGGGAATTCGTCTTCTATGACTATCGAGGTTATATCGTCCATGGATGCTCCGTTGCTCATCATGAGCTGATTAGACATTTCAACCTGAACGATACTCCATCTGACATCTTGATTCGTTGCGGTAAATGCACTTTTGTAGAGATAACCTGATGCTGGACGGCGTTCTTTTTTATCGTGCATATAGGTATGCTTCACCGAGCCAACGTAATAATCCTGCGTAGTAGAGCTGTTCGAATATGTTTCCGCAACAAGAATTGGAGCAGTAGTTATAGAGCAATCCTTAAGCGATGATTTCCCTGCAGCTCCTTCTCCAAGCTCTATAACAATCTGGTGGTTCTCGATTTTCCACGTTCCAAGCTCTATATTCCCGTCGAGCAAAGGCTCGGCAGCAGTATCAGGGGCGATGATGCGAGCATTTGGTCCAGCCGTCAAAAAAGGAAAGCTTACTGTATCGCCCTTAGAAAAGCTGTTGTTTGGTGCCTTAAGATTAAAGCTCATGGCAACGCTACACTTGTATCCCGACTTAAGCCCACTACTATAATTTGCAGGGTCGGCGCCTTTATCGCAATCAAGTGACGGAACTAGCTCTGCATGGAGCGCCCACTCAAGGCCCTCGATTGCGAGGTCTGGATCCAAAGCTCCGCCAGTTGGGGAAAGATTTTCATCAAGAGCGCTTACAGATTCTGTTTCCTGATTTTCTTGCTCGAGGCTTGCGTCTTCAGAGACCCTTTGATCAAGAGTAGAATCCGCGAGGGAAGATTCGTTTTCGCCTTCGCTCTTGACTGCGGCTTCACTTTCGTTCGTAATCGCGGTTTCGAGCTCGCCATCATCTTCACTCGACATGTTTTCGTCCGCGATAACCGTATTGCTCGAGCTGGCGTCAATCGGTGCATCTGGGGCCGCTTTGTCGTATTCTTCCGAGACACCAGATGGGGCCGTTTTTTCTGAAAGAGGCGAAGTGGGTTCTTCAGCTTCAACAGAGAGGAGCTGTTGATTACCCGCCTCTTGAGCTTCGGCTGATAGCTGGCCCCAGCATAGTGAGGGCACTGCCAACAGCAAAGCTAGCAGGCAGGCAAGCGCCACCTGGATCAATTTTCTGTCTCCAACTATGTTCATGATTTTGTACTCCTTTTTGTCAACTCAATGAAAAGCTGATTAGCTTTCAGCAGACTTCTTGCAATTAGACTGGGTGCAAGATGACGGAATGAGCGCGTGCATCTTTGCAAGCAAGACTCGTGCATGCTTTGAGTACGATAACAAGTATTCGAAATGTGAGGACGACCTTGGCATACACTGAATTCAACTTTATTCCAGAGGCATTAATGTCACAATTTAGGCACCTTGTGCCAAAAGCAAACAAAGAGCGTGTAGCTCGCCTATTATTAGTGACCAGCAACTTTGATTACAGGAAGAGGTCAATCCTTTTACCAGCTGAACTGCCTTTTGATTACGTGCTAGCTTCGTGGTCCTGTCAGCCTGACTGGGCTCCTTGCATGAAAATTGCGCTTGAGCCAGCCTAAAATGTATGAAATCGCAACTTATGCCCGCGCTCGCAACGCATCAGCGAATCTAAAACCCAAATAATACCAGGTGGCAAAGAATTGGCTGTAGCAACAGAATGCCTCTCGGTCTCGCAAAGTAGTTTTGAGCGGGCATAAGCTTTCATCTGATGCAAAATAAGCAGGCTTTTACTAGATTTACCGTGCCACGACACGTGCTTCACCTGCAAAAAACGCTTCGAAGCGTTGACAGCTAAAACGAAGTCTTGCTGTGCTCCCATTTTTTATTTGTGGACTATTGTATATTAGGTAACATTAGTCTATAATACGGAACCAGAAGGTATCGTTGACAAACATAGGAGGAGTCATGAAGTCTTCGAACAGTCCGCAACCCAACGGACAAACCCCTAGTCAGACCACGCAAAACTCACAAGCGTCTTACCCGCCTGTGCCACCAAACTATCAACCCGAGCAACCCACAAGCTACATTCAGCCATCTAGCTATCCGGAACCACATCTTGCTCAGCCCGCTGCTGTGCAACCGCAGGTGCCAGCTGTCCAGCAGGTAGCAATTCCAGCTCAACCCCTGCAGCAAGCTCCCGTTCAGGCTCAGCCTTACCAGAATGCTCAATCTCAGGCGGCACCCCAAGTCACCTCGTATCAGCACGTACAAGCTCAGCCGCAGATTCCGCTGCAACAAGAGCCAACGTCGCAAGTCTCATACCTGCCACAAATGCAGGCGCAGCCTCTACCGCAAATGCCCGAACAGGCCCTGCGCCAGCCCCGATCATTTGAGAGTGTTGTCGGTAAAAACATTCTTGGTGTTGTAGCAGCCGCTCTCACTTTTCTTGGCTTAATCTTTCTGGGATTTCTCGTTGTCCCTGCGATTACTGACACTATAAAAGTTGGCTTCATGTTTACCTTGAGTGTCGCTCTAACAGCAGTAGGCGCACCTCTTTCTCTCAAGAAGAAGAACGCGTTCACTGTTGCTCTGCTCGCTTGCGGATGCGGATCGCTTTTCATCACCTTGATGCTGAGCCACACCTTTTTCCAAATAATGCCTGATTATCTTGCCTATGGACTACTGCTTTTCTGGCTTGCAGGGTTTCTTGCGCTATCCAAACTCTGTGATTCTCGCTTGCTTGTAGTCCTCGTTTATGCGGGAATGATCATATCTCTGTGTTTCGCCTACCTGCTTGGACTTTCCGAAGACCGTATTCCGCTGCTTGTTGGCTATCACGTTCTTTCAGTTGCAATCATTGTTGCCGGTAGTCGTTTTTACTCGAAGGATACCTATGCGGCTGGTCTTTGTTGCTCGCTTATCCTCTCGTGCGTAGCGATTTGTGTCGTGTTTGGCTACTACCTTTCTGTTGGATCTCTTGCCACTTCAGTTCAGCTAAGCACCGCTCTTGGCACCTTCGCAATCCAAGTAATCGGCGCCATTGGACTATCGTATCTGCTCTATAAGCATGCGCGTGCCCACCATGATTCTTCGATTCGAATCGTATTGCAATCCTTCAACAAGGCAATGCTTCTCTTTGTATTCTTTATCGCTCTGTATCTGGCGCCTGGCTTTATCATCAGCACGTCTCCGCTCGTGCAAATGCCTATCATTGACGGGCTTCCCTACCCCGCGCTTACCACAATGACCATCATTGCATGCCTTGCCGCCCTCTTCCATGTATGCATCGATGCCGTGCTCGAGCGTTCGAGGACCGCCGATGACGAGGGCAAATTTTCCCTTGAAAGCATCTCGGTTTTTAGCATGAGCATTTTTGCTTCCCTTCTTTTGATGTTTAACTATCGCATGAATCAATTTGCTGGCACCGACACAATGTTGTTACCTGGTCTGATTCTCGTGTCGCTCGCACTTACACTAGCCGCACGCGCCACAGGCAACACGAAGTACACTTTCTTTGCTGCAGGAGCCCTTGGACTCGACCTGCTCCTCATGTTTGTTGGCGGATATGCAAGCTTAGTTACCTACGGAACCATCGCTTCAGCCCTTGCCTACCTAGTAGTTCTGTGTGCTTTGATTTTCTTGCTGTGGAGAGCGCTCCCCGAAGATCGCCGCGCAGGTTTGCAAGACGCCTTCGTGATTACGCTCATCCTCGTTTTCGAACTCTCGATTCTCTCGATCTTCTACGAAGCAGGCATCAGCGGCATCGCAACCAGTATTGTTGTGATGGCATCTGCCCTGGTCTGCGTCATCGCTGGATTTGCGCTTCGCCAAAGAACGCTTCGTCTCTCTGGTTTGATTATGGTTATGATTTGCGTGCTGAAGCTTGTCACGATAGATATCGGCGATGCCGAAGCCACCATGCGCGTTATTGCTCTCATAGCTGGCGGATTGATTTGCTTCGGAATTAGCGCGCTGTACAACTACTCGGTCAAGCGTTTTGACGAAGAGACAAAGTCTTAGTTCACATATGTCTACAAAAGTTCTATACTTACTATGTTCAAGCAAATGAAGGAGCGAAGATGTACTTACAGCCGAAAGATTCACGACAGCGCTACACCAAGCAGTGCCTCTTCGACTCCTTTCTGAACTATCTGGAACAAAAGTCGGTCTCCGAGATTACCGTAAGCGAAATCAGCGAAAGCGCCGGGGTGTCTCGGAAGACCTTCTACAAGTACTACACCGATCAATTTGCACTGCTAAAGGCAATGCAGGAAGATTTATTCGCCGAGTTCGAGGCGCATGTGAAGGATCTGCCAGCCGATGTATATGCCATCGTTCCAGCGCTCATCGAGTTTACTTCGCGTCATCGTGTGTTGCTTCGGGCTGTGTTCGAAAATCGCAGCGAGGGAAATTTCATCGACCGCGTGCTTACCTATATGTATGACAACTTTCACACCGACTGGGAAGCAAGCAACCCGACAATGTCAGTGCAGGATGTCAAGTTCCTCTTCTTCTACGTAACTTCGGGTTTGACCGGAATTCTGCGCTTGTGGCTGTTCGAAGAGCCCGAGATGAGCGTCGAAGAAATCAGCGTCAAAGCTGCGTACCTGATGACACTCACTACTCCGGCTTAAAGCATCCCGCAAAGGAATGTGGAGGGGGGTCGTGGAGCTACCCCTACCCCTCTTCGGATTCTTAGTTGGGCAGCAAGTCGCGCGCACGCTACCCTGGCTCAGGTATAGCCGGGGCGAAATGCAGAAAACAAGGTGGCTCAAAGTACAAAACTTCGATTGCTTACTCTCATAAATTCGCTTTGGTACTCCGACCAGGCATTACAGGATAGAGTAAAAGCTGGAAATGACTGCAAGCCTTCTATATGGGGAAATAGTCGTAAGGTATCGCAAATTCGTGCTGAGATTTCTCGCTTTCATTGAGTTTCAAAGTCACTTCTCGGATTTCGCGCTCGACAATCGTTTGCAGTAACGGAGTGGGAGACCGGAAACCTAGGTGAAACATCGCCTACCGTATAATGGGCGAAAGCGAGAAGAATACGGCACAAACCACAAAGCAACAAGGAGAACATGATGATTAAGATTGTCGCTAATTTTTACCTCAAGCCAGAAAACGTAGAAGCAGCAATTGAGCTTGCCAAAGAGCTCGTTACAGAAACGCGTCAAGAAAAAGGCTGTGCACAATACGACCTCGCGCAATCGCCAGAGTCTCCAGAAAAAATTGTAGTTTTGGAGTCTTGGGAAACCCAAGCTGACCTCGATGCCCACTCTGCCTCTGAGCACTTTACGCGCATCGTGCCCGCGATTGCCGCCATGTGCGACCAGCCCCCTGTTCTCAACAGCTACATCCAGCTGATTTAGTTCTGCCCGGATCCTAAATCGGAGATTGAACCCCTGTCGTGGCACGAAAAGTGTTTCGCTTGCAATAATCTATGCACAAATTATTTGTGACCTGGTATTTCTCTGGAGGCGAAAATTCAGCAGCGCTTGAAAACCGCCGAATCACACTAAAAGCTGCAAGGGAAACATGTTTCGTGCCAAATTTCCCTCGAAATGACCAATGTAGATTGGTGCAGAGCAGCTCGCTGCCACCACGCTGGCTTCCCCGCCTGGCGCAGGTGGTGGCTGCGGGAAGCAGCCGGCGGCGAGATGGTTGTCATTCGAGAGCAGCGATTCGCCCCTGGCGCAGGCGGCGGTGGGATGGTTGGCGTCACCTGGTGTAGGCGTTGGCTGAGGAGTTCTCGCCGCCTGATGCAGGTGGTGGCCACGAGCTGTCCGCCACCTGAGCGTAGTTATGTTTCGTGGCGAATCAGGTGCATGAGCTCTTGCTGAGAGTGCACTTCGAGCTTCGTATAGATGTTGCGAATATGAGTCTTGGTTGTGTACGGCGAAATAAATAGGACCTCGCTAATGTCATCTTTCTGGTAGTTTTGAGCAAGCAATTCCAGTATCTCGAAATCACGCGGCGTAAGTCCATATTGGGCAGTTACCTCGCCACATCTTCTCATGATGAACATCTCCTGCGTTTCCGCACGCACAAACGACGAGAAGCCCCACGACCTAACCCACGAACGCCCGCTGGGAAGAAAAACTACCGACAGATATAACACGGCAACAAAAGTGGCAATAACCAGAGGTAGCTCGCTTAAGCTGCCTGCCTGTGCGGGCGGAATCAAAATTGCCGCACACAACAATCCGAGTGTTGCAACAAAAAAAGCAAGGCCGCCAACAAAGCTTGTCGTTCCAGGAAGAGACAATTCTGCGTCGACAAAAATCACGATAGTAAAAAATATCTGGATAGCCCAGATTCCTGCGGCAACAGCTGCAACCACGAAAGGAATATCTTGGAACAACAGCACGGCAACTGCTAGCAAGCTAACAGCTAGAAAGCTAAAAATGCGGAAGCTTATGCTCAAATCAACAGTTTTTCTAACTGCAAAGAAAAGCACCGCAGCAACAAGTGAAACAAGTCCAAAAACTGCGTACAGCGGCGGATTTCCTAATACCGCGTAATAGTCGAGGAGAATACCGAACACAAAGCCATAAAGAAAGTTGCTACCCACAAACAAGAGCATGCCGAAACTTGTCATGGGCTGAGATCCAGGCTTCGTGTGTCTTGGAGCTGGCTCCTGTTTCGAAACCTGCACACAACCCCAACAGCTAATCAGTGGACAAGCAACAAGCAACAATAGCGCCGCTATGTCGAAAGTCTGCGCAACAAGAGGTATAAGTACACCCATCGCGGCGTAGAGGGCAAGTGCCGCAAAAAGCATAATCCCCACGCTACGTGAATCCAAGGTCGAAATATTCTCGAGCCAAGCAAGAAAGATGACTGCCGCCGCACTCCCGCGTAGCACCGCACCTATAAAGAACGCGACACCCACATTCACACCAAACGCCGGAAGCGATCCAGCCAGCATTCCTGCAGCCATCACGCTCCCGGCCAACCAAACAATTGGCCGATTAGCACTGAGAGAAGTGATGCCTCGTCCGACCACCGCCAACATCAAACACGAAAACCCAAATGAACTAAGCAATACGATACGCGACATGAAAAGCTCGTCAGGATATGCCGTCAGCTGACCGAAAACAGTGGACTCAAGGGTACCGAAGGTTGGAGACCAAACAAAGCACAAGCCAAACAGGGCAAAATACCAGGAATGCCTTTTCCTTTCACCCATAAGGTGCCTTTCTCCTCGTCTGCATCCTTGTATATCTCAGAGAAAGGCAGCTTTGCTTATGCGAGCCTAGGTGCTTTTCTCCTCGTCAATACCTTCGCGTACCTCGTTTGCGACCGATGCAAGCTCTTCGGCGGTCTCAGCAATCGACCCCGCTTTCTTCTCAATCGTTCGCGACGCGCCTGCGGCAGCGTGTCCCACTGCTGAAGTCGTTTTAGCAGCAATGTTCGCTACATTCATTGTTGCACTTTCTGCAACAGCGTCGAGTGGGCCCGTCTTCCTATTCTGAAACCCCTTGCCCGGCACAATCTCTAAACGGCCCTCTTCTCTGAAGTAGTCAAGCATATTATCACGCATCGGCATTGTTTGCTTAATCTTGATTGCCCCTGTTGGACAAGACTTTCGACAAAGACCACACCCCACGCAGTTCTCTTGATCTACCACCATTTTTCCGTCTGAAGCCTTATAGTGAATCGCATCTTGTGGGCAATAGATATCAAGGCAATGCTTGCACCCAATACAAATATCATGGTTCACAACTGATGTCCAGCCAGTAGGAGAAAAGCGCCGCTTTACATCGCGCGTCGCATTATTCGAAAGATTGAAAGCAACGCAGCAGCAAGGACAGCAGAAACAAACTTCGAGGAACGCATCCATTTCGTCATTGCGGAATCCCCAAATGAGTTGCTCTACTTGCACCCATAAAGACTGACAAGCTAAGCCAAGCTCGGCAGCACGATCAACGCGGTCGAAGGCCTCCTCCTTCGTGAGCTCGACAGCCATTCCGTGATCGACAACCACCTTGCCTCCACGATTAAGGAACAAGCACGCAAGATCATGCGGGTAATTATCGCAGTCTTGACCAGCACGACAAAGGCATTCCTTCATGCCCCCAATATATTGCGCATCCAAAATAGCCTGCTTGATCAGGTCGGCAGGAACGGTAACTCGACGCGCGTCTTCCAGCACAAGCTCGTTGATATGGATGGTCTTCGTCGTGTGAGATCCCTGCTCGTCGCAAGCCTCTTTGCTCTTCGCCGGTTCGTCCAGATCAACATTAAGGTTGTATACGGTGCCTGTCGAATACACCTCATTTTGGGGCTCAAAATACATTCCCTTCTTGTACATGCGACTCTTCATACTATTAGGTTCCTTCATGAAAGCCGACCAGGCAACCAGCTTTCTGAAAACAGCGAGAATAACTCCCCAGTTCCAAGAGCGCGCAGAAACGTGTGTCACGATGAAGTTTTTGATGCCAAGACCGTTTTTCTTGTTCACGAATATTGGCTTTTCAGGCTGCTCTTTTCTTTTGAGTCGTTCTTCGTCAAGGTAGAGAACATTTCCTTGAGCATCAATGTTGTCATAAGAATCCGGTAGGTTTTCAGCAGGACTTCCGTCTTTATTGACTAGCAATGCCATGATGCACCCCTTTCTACGCTTTCTCGGTCTCAATTATCTTATTGGCCACGAATAGACCAGATACAGCAGCTGGCTCTAATCCGAGCGCATTGTGATCGCCACACATATACAAACTGTCGCCCAAGCACTGATCAAGCACGAGCGAAGGATTGGTGTACAAAGCCTGGTCCCAATCCTTTTCATATATAATCTCGTATTCTTCAAAGAACAAGCCCATATCCAGTTTTTCACAGGTGAACACTTCGTAGGCCCCATCCTCACGCGCACCGATATTGATAAGCGGAAGCCCCTCGTCGAAGAGGTGTAGTTTATGACGCGCGTAGGCTGGCTTAAGCTTTCCTTTAACCTTGTGTGCATACAACTTGCTAGCGTTGCGAATCTCGCCTAAGGGATGCACCTCTTCCAGCAGCTCTTTGGTGATGTAGGCAGGCGTGGCTAGCACAAGAGAATCTGCTTCGTATCTGTTTCCGCTGTTTGTTACTACCCCCCACCCATCTGCGCTTTTATTCACAGAGCTTACGGTTGCTATTTCGACCTCTCCCCCATCAGAAGCAAGCTGTTCCTGCATAAGAGCGGAGTCGAAGGTGAAACGCATCGCCGTATCAATCAGCCCCATCGCGCAATTGCAATAATCAAGTGCGTTCAGCGTTTTAATGGCTGTCCCCGTGCAGGCATATACAAATTGCGAGACCAACGCTTTTGCGGCTTTCTCGAAGCCCAGCTCAGAGATAAAATCTGTTGCTGACTTTCGGAAAAGGTCTGATATATAGGAGTCGGCTTCCATCGCCTCGCGCATCTCCATTGTTTCGCAATTCTTCTTGAAAGACTCATAGTGTGGCTTGAAGGTGTTTTTCAAATAGCCCAAAATCTTCAAGAGCTGCGGGGCTGCGCCTAAAATCGGGCCCGAAATTACGCCATAAACCTGGTCGAGTTGGCTATGGCATCCAAGGTCAAAATACGAAGGCAGAACCGGTTTGCCCGGCACGAGAATCTCTCTTGTATTGCGATAACCCTGCATGTAGAACACCGCACCGAAATTCATGGCGTATTCGGGCTTGTAGCAGATTCTCCCACCAATGTTTTCGCTGATAAGAAGATAGCGCACGCCTGCTTCTTTAAGCTTAAGTGCGCAGGTGATTCCTGCAATTCCCCCACCCACAATAATCGTTTGCTTTCTGGTTTCGGGCTGAACAGTCATGATATACACCTACCTATGCTTCTCATCGATTGTCTTCGTGCCTTCACAAATCCGCTTCAGGAGATTCATCATATGCGAGAGCATTACATACGAAGCGGTCCCGAGCGTAACAGCGACAAGCGCCTTGCGCACTTTCGTAAATGGCTCAAAGCTGACCTGCGCTTTTGTAATCAAACGTGTGGTATTGTCGTCGATTTTGATTGCGCCGAAATTCCACGTCCAGCAGAAATACTTCAGCTTGAACGGTGGGACGAAGCAGATTGAGCCCTCAACTGGCGGCTCCTTGCGACTATCGGATACGCTGGCAAAGGCATGACGCTCTTCATCGACTTCGGTAACGACAGACCCAACGCCCCATGGCGGCTGATGATAAAAGAGGTAGCGACCTGGTCCAAAATCTTGCCATTCTTCATGAATCGTATAGTGGTTATGAATGTCGAAGGTAAAGATTCGCTCAAGTTTTTCAAAGCTGTACCAGCCAGCGCGGTCCTGCCCAAACTGCCGCATGTGCTGCCAGACAAGTTCAGCTGGAGCATTGATTGTAATGGCAACACCGCCGCCGTCGAGCACCGATTCTCTTGCTGCGTCGAGATAATCATCGCCCGGAAGTGGAGTTGCGCAATCATCATCGGTAAGCTTATATCGAAACATGTATTTGAGAAGAATCACAACAGCGATCGCAGCGACAACAATCACAATCCCAAAAATGAACCACCCCGTGTGAGTCTGGATAAAGTCCGCCATAGCTTCCCCCTTTGACGTGCCTTACGCATTTTGTTGATCCCTTCGATTATCATGGCACCCTAAGACGAACAAACACAATACCTCTCGAGTAGTATTTTGTGTTTTGCCTGGTAATTTACTCCATCACATGTTGGTACGAGTGACGCTCGTACCTGCACTACATCGTGACTGCTGCTTAACCGTGCAACCCTAGCGCTACCTAGTCCGGGGCGAAATATAGAAAGCAGGGTGGCCCAAAGTACAAAACTTCGATTGCTTACTCTCATAAATTCGCTTTGGTACTCCGACCAGGTATTACAGGAAAGAGTAAAAGCCGGAAATGACTGAAGGCCTTCTATATGAGGAAATAGTCGTAAGGTACCGATAAATCGTGCTGAAATTCTCGCCTACATTGAGTTTCAGGGTCACGTCCCGGATTTCGCGCTCGGTGATGGACTCTCTAATACGCCAGCATTCGGGGTGCAGCCTCCTTACCCTGTCCGGATTCGTGATTGGGCAGTAAGTCGCGCGCACGTTATTCCACCCCGATTCGTGGTTGGGTAGTATGTCGCACGCGCTATTCCTATCCGAATCCTAAATTGGGGATTGAACCCCTGTCGTGGCACGAAAAGCGTTTCGCTTGCAGTAATCTATGCACAAATCATTTGTGACCTGGTATTTCTCTAGAGGCGAAAATTCAGCAGCGCTTGAAAACCGCCGAATCACACTAAAAGCTGCAAGGGAGACATGTTTCGTGCCAAATTTCCCTCGAAATGACCAATGTAGATTGGTGCAGAGCAGCTCGCTGCCATCTCGCAAGCTTCGCCCCTGGCGCAGGTGGTGGCTGCGGGGTGCAGGTGCTGGCGGGGTGGTTGCCAAATGAGAGCGAACGTTCGCGCATGATGCAGGGGGCGGGACACTCGTCATCCGGTGCGGTCGCTGGCTGTAGGACGCAGGTGCTCGCGCCACTCGAGAGCAGCGGTTCGCCACCTGAGATGCTTGAGTTCTTCGTTTATACTGGATGCGAGACATACAGAGAACCGTGAGGAGAACATGATGATCAGACTAGTTGCTAACTTTTATGTGAAAAAGGAGCACCTCGACGAAGCTCTTGCACTTGCCAAAGAGCTCGTCGCAGAAACGCGCAAGGAAGAAGGCTGTGCGCAATATGACCTCGCGCAAGCGCTTGAGTCTCCTGAATTAATCGTAATCCTCGAATCTTGGGAATCACAAGAAACCTTGGCTGCCCACTCTGCCTCCGAGCACTTTACCCGCATCGTACCCGCGCTCAAAGGCTTATGCGAAAACGTCGATACCAAACGATACTTGCAAGTACTGTAGCAACCAAGAGCACAGAACTTCGACCTAATCTTCGCCATCTTTCTTAAGCTCGTCGAACTTTGCCTTCATGGTTGGGTTGTTGCGTGTAAGCTTTTTGATGCTCAAATCTTCCGCCTTGTTGTTAGCTAGACGTAGGTTGTTCTCAGACGACAACAAAGCATCTTTGGTCTTCTGAAGATGCGTGATAGTCTTATCGATTTCGTCAATTGCTGTCTTAAACTTCCGACTTGCAAGATCGTAATTACGCGCAAAGCCCTGCTTGAAATCTTCCATGCTTTCTTCGAAATTTGTGATGTCGATATTCTGGCTTTTTACCAAGGCCAACTCGGACTTGTATTGCATCGAATTCATCGCCGCGTTTCGCAGCACCGTAATCATCGGAATGAAGAACTGAGGCCTGATCACGTAGGTTTTTGGATAGCGATGCGACATATCGACAATACCCGAATTATAAAGCTCGTTTTCTGATTCGAGCAGAGAAACCAAAACGGCATATTCGCAGTTCTTCTCATTACGATCTTTGTCGAGCTCTTTGAGAAAATCCTCGTTCTTTTTCTTCGTGGCAGTTTCGTCTTGCTCGTTTTTCATCTCGAACATGATGGAGATGATTTCGTTACCCTCCGCATCAGCCTCTTTGTAGATGTAGTCGCCTTTGCTGCCTGTGCGCGCATCATTGTCTTTCTCGAAATAGGCGTTTTGGAAACCTGTTGCACGCAGCTTGTTGAACTCAATCTCGCAATGCTGCTCGAGAGACTCTCCCACCATCTTTGTGGAGAGCTTCGCTTTCATATCTTTATATCGTTGGATTTCTTCGTCTTTGAAGGCGATGGCCTCAGCCTTTTGCTTTTCAAGATCGATAACCTTTGCTTGGTAGCTTGCTTCAATTTGAGCCTGCTCCGATCGCATAAGTTCAACCTTCGAAGAAAGAGAATCGCGCTCTTTTTCCACTTGATTCACAGCTTGTGTAACCGCAAGTTCTTTCTCGGTTTTGAAAGACTCGAGCTTTCCTTTTAGCTCGGCAATTTCTCTTTCTCTTTTAGCTGCGGCTTCTTGTGATTCCGCTTTTGTCTGCGCAACTGCAAGCTTGAGAGCATCGTCTTTTTCTTTGAGCTGTGCTGCCAAAAGATCGCGTTGTTGCTGGGCTTCGGCAATTGCTTTTGCAACTGACAAGTTTGTCTCATTTGATGCAGCCTCCACCTTGGCCTGCAGTTCTGCGATGGCTGCTTCTTTTTCGGAAATGCTTTTTTGCGCAGCTGCCTCTGCATTTGCAAGCGCAAGTTCTATTTCCTGCTGCTTGTTTGCGTCATAAAGACCCTGACGTTTTTGAAGCTCCTTCTCAAATTCGGAATCGCGCACCTGCTTAATAATGTCGGCAAATCCAGACTCATCAACCTTAAACACCTGACCGCAGTTGGGACATTTTATTTCGTTCATTAAAGACCTCTAATCGTATGTGGTTTTGCCTGACGTGGCGACTCTTTTTCCAAGGGTATCGCATGCGCCTCTTTATCTGCAAGAATAATTTTTTTCACCCTCGGCTGTGTACGATATATCGTACTTACGCGCCTTCAGGCGAAATTATTTGCAAACTGCCGCTACTATTGCTTGCTAAAGCGCGAAAACCCGATAAACTTATACCCATGAGTTATCATCAGGGCATTTAAGGAAGCAGGGCCATGATACGACATATCCCAAATGCTCTGTCATCTACAAGGATACTCCTGTCGCTTTCGCTCCTCTTTTTCGTCCCATTTCAATTTAGTTTTTATCTCGTGTACCTGCTGTGCGGAATCACCGATATCCTCGACGGCTATATTGCTCGACGATACAAGGTGGTCTCTGAGTTTGGCAGTAAGCTTGATTCCATCGGCGATGTTTTGCTCACTTTTGTTGTAGGCTTCATCATTTTGCCTCATGTGGGTCCACCCACTTACATACTTGTTTGGACGGTTTGCATTATCTTATTGCGCCTGGTTAGCATGGGCGTATCGCAGGTGCGCGTAGGCAAGGCCTTTCTATTGCATACCACAACCAACAGGGTATTTGCTTTGCTGCTATTTCTTTATCCCTTTGTATTTTTGCTAACCGATTCGGTTTCGTTACTTTTTACTTTGTGCTTATTGGCAAGTCTTGCCGCAGTTGAAGAGCTTGTAATCATGCTGCATGCGCCATCAATCAATCCTGATATTCGGTCGCTAAAAAGCTTGCGAGCAGAAGCTCAGGTTGAGCGCTTGGGCTAAGCGTCTTCGCTTCATCCTCCCATAAAACGCAAAGCGAGTCAGCGTGGTGCGCTCATCTTTTTAACAAGCCTGGCAGTCATTAAATCCGCCCTTGCTTCGAGGTAAGCCCATAGGGTGTCAACGCTTTCTTTTCGAGAAGGAATGTTGGCAGGAAGATAGTTTGCCGCAAGCCACTCCGCGTAACTATCGAACTTAACCACATAGCGTGCTGCCTCAACAGCCCGCGCATATCTGTTATTACGAACCCGTAGAACCACTGTAAGCCCGCATCGTTAACCGCTTTTTCGATGTCTGCATTATTGAGATTTTCTCTCGCCAGATACTGAACCGCGCCGTATTTTGGACCTGTTTTGTTGTCCAGAATCTCTTCGATTTCTTGCGCGAAATAAAGGAAACTTTCGTACTTGCCTTCTTTAAACGACCGCTGCCGTTGAACGGTGAAAGACCCACGTGGAAAAGGCATAAAGTTTGCAGGGCAGTGAAACGTGGTGTTGAATCTATCTTCGTTCTTGATATCTTCAGTGCGGGAGAAAATGGTATCGCCGCTATATTTTTGAGCTAAGCGAGGTAAGGGCACAGGGTCGAGCACAGTCTTGAGACAGCTTGGCTCTGAAGGCTCAAGCTTTTCGCCCCAGAGTAAGCAATACAGTGCGTGCGTAATCTCGCAGTCATCTGCAGAACTGCCAGTTGAAAAGTGCGAATCGAAATAACGCGAGAGACTTTGTCTTACCTGAACAAAATCAGTCAAAATGAAAGCTCTATACTGGCTCTTGGTGAAACTTTCACCCATTTGTACCCCGCCAATCCCAAACTCTTCCATGAACTGGTGTATCATCTCGCGGCACGCACAGCTTTGTTCTACAGACTCTTCCATGAATCCCCTCTACAAATTAGGTCTCAGAGACGAAGACTGCTGAAGGATTACAGCAATCTTGCTGCCCATTCGTCCTCCTTGAAACCAAAAAAGACAAAATCGCCGGCTACCAAGACAGGCCGTTTCACCATCTTGCCATCCGTTGCAAGCAGTTTATAAGCCTGCGCATCTGACATTCCGGCATCTAGTTGATTCTTCACTCTTTGCTCGCGATATGACACACCGCTCGTGTTGAAAAGCCTGCGTATTGGCAAGCCACTCAGCTGATGCCACGCCTTTAGCTCGCTTGCCGATGGATTATCGACGGTTATGTCGCGCCAATCATATTCGATGCCGCGATTGTCAAGCCACTTCTGCGCCTTTCGACTTGTTGAGCATTTCTGGTATCCCAAGAATAGAAGTTTTCCCATAGCACACATCCTTCCACTTTTCCTTCATCCTAGCAGATGGTGGCTAGATTGTCGCACTCAGACACTCCCCTCCTACAGGATGGGTTTTACATGGCTTTGACGAGAGGTTTCAGCAATACGATAGCTTGTCACTTTTGTCGTAATGACGTCCAAAAGCCCTCATCTTCAGTCAGAAGAAATAACCATTTGATCGCGTCCATTGTTTTTCGCACGATAAAGCGCATCATCGGCTTTTTGGATATAGCCATTGAGCGTGTCGTGCATTCCTGGAATACCCGTCATCATTCCAATACTAACCGTGAAGCTGAATTCGGGGCACTCAGGAAACCTTATGCGACGAACCTTTTCTAGAATCTGGTCTGCCCATTCTTTTCCTGCAGCTAAATCGCTGTTTTTCATTAATAGAAGGAATTCTTCACCACCGTAGCGACAGCTCACATTTTCCTCACCAGTTTCGTCTTTCAGAACCTCCGAAAATGCCTTCAACACTTCATCACCAAATGGGTGTCCATATTTGTCGTTGACTCGCTTGAAATAGTCGATATCAAAAAACAAGATACTCAGCGGAAGCTGGCTAGAACGACATTCGGCATACACCCCGGGGGCTCTCATCAAAAAGCCGTTACGGTTCATCAGTCCCGTAAGTGGATCGGTCGATGCCATAGCTTCCGCATCTTTTAAGCTCTCAGATGTCTCGTTTTGAAGTATTGCTGAAGCTAGCATCATTCCACTTGATCGCAGGATTTCGCTTTCATCGCTTTTTAACTCGTAATCGTCCTCAGGGTATGAGATTGCGAGGAATCCCCAATAAGAATCGTTTAACAAGAGCGGTATCATCACAAGCGAATTAAAATCTCGGAACGCTTCGAAATTTTCAATAATTGCGCCACCGTCTAAGGCTGCTAATACAGACCCATCTTTTCTTTGAAGTCGAGTATTCCAACAAGCAAGATAGGCATCAAGATCAACCACCGTGCTCTCGAGTGCGCTTTGATTATCTCGTCCAGAAACCCATGATGAAATTACTTTGCTATAGACTTTGCCATCATCGAGCTTACTGTTTTGCCAAAGAAAAACCCCTTCTGCGTCCACGCTTTTTCCTAATAGCTCAAGCGACTGCTTAAGGACTTCTTGGAATTGTTGATGTTCGGCATTTAGAATAATCTCGGAGACGTGATTCGTTGCCACCAGAGTTTCATTCAAGTAGTTAAGACGATCGATGTTTTCCTCTAGCTCTTGTGCGTTGTTTTGCAGCTCACCAATAAGACTCTTGATCCTCTCTGCCATATCTTTGAAAGCCTGTGACAGAATACCAATCTCATCGTTTTCCTTTCCAACTGAAAGCTCAGCATCGAAGTTCCCTTTACCAAATTGACCAGCTGCCTCGGTAAGGTTTTTGATAGGCTTCGTTATGCTGTTTGCTATAAGAAACAATATGCCGGCAATAGCTAGTATGGCGATGATAAAGGTAATAATCAGGTTGCGCTGTATGTCGCTAGATGCCTTCAAGACCTCCGACATTGGAATGCTCACAGCAACAGACCAGGGATTAGTTGCTTCGCTAAATTGGATAGGCATATAAACTTTGTAGTAATCATCTTCGATAACAGAATATGAAGTACCGCTTTCAATCGCATTCATAGCCTTTTCGGCAGTTGCAAGCCTTTCCGAATCCAGTTGAAGAATCTCTTTTGCCATATCATTAGGAATTGAAGCTAGTTCCAAGGTATTCTCCGACGGGTTTTCCAGATACGAAGTAAGGCTTGCTACAAAAGATGCAGCAGCGTCATATTCGGCTGTTTCTTCTTCATCTTCACTGTTTTTTAGGGGATGGTTTTCCAGGTACGAATTGGCTATTGGTAAGGCAGCCTGAGCTTTAGCAGAATCAGATTGCAGCATAGTATGTACCGACGTGGCGTACACATTCTGGCCTGCCCCCATTTTCTGTACCAACCAAAATGTTAGTTTCTAAGCTGCGATCGCTTGGATTGCAGGAGGTCTGTAGCCAAGCGAGCTATGGGGTCGTTCGTAGTTATAGTAGCGTATC
>JBMNSJ010000017.1:0-39043 GCA_050945135.1 Raoultibacter sp. | reverse complement strand
ATATTCAGAACGAACATATGAAAGCATCCCTCAATGGGGAGACGCCATAGTCTGGAGTGAGTTTCACACCTCAGATCCATGGCGTCATGATTGGGACTAGTCATCAACACATTTTTTCCTATAACCCCATTTTGTAGAACGCGGCGTACTCTCCCTAGACCCATCAACCACAAAACGTCCAATCTGACTTTGATTCACGGCTTTCTGCTTTGATTTGTTCGAGCGAGGTAATTCGTTCGAGTGAGCACTACCGGTCATTCACCAACCGTTTTCGGCACGTTCTCACTCGTTGCTGCGAAACACACAGACACCTTCAGACCAGGTAGAGCGGGGCTTCACCGTTTTAATGTCTACCGAATCAATTTCTAGTATGTCTTGATTCAAAACGACAAAATTGGCTTTTTTGCCCGCTTCAATACTCCCAATCTCCTCCTCCGCTTTTAGTTGAGCTGCAGCATTAATGGTGTAGGCATCAATGCTGGCTTCAATGCTAATACCCTCAGATAAGGGCGGAATGAAAGTCTCCGAATCAACCCCTCGGCACACTGCGCTATACATATTTAGAAATGGATCCATGCCGCGCGCTCCTCCACTCACCGGAGCATCACTTCCAAAGCACAGCACTACCCCATTCTCTGCCAAAGACCGTAAGGGCATCTGTCTGCTATAACGCGGCTCTCCGAGAACCTCATAGGTAAACTCATCGCGATGAAGCCACACAGGAGTTGTCTGATAGAAAACATCTCCGCATGCAGTAAAACGCTCGACTCCCTTTTCTGGCAGTACCTGCACATGAGCCATAGTTTTCGTTCCTTCAATATGTCCAAGCACATCAAACACATCGAGTGTCTCATCTATCGCTCTATCACCAATTGCATGGACATGCACGTTAAATCCATTCTCGGCAGCGGCCTTCGCCATGGCAAGCGTGAGCTCTGATGAAAGCATTTCTTCTCCCTTCCCCGAACCAGGAGCGCAATACTCTTCATACATCAATGCCGAAAATACTTCGAGCGTGCCATCTTTAAACATTTTGAGCGTTGCTGGATGAATCCAATCATTTGCATAGCGCGCACGAAGATCAAGCATCTCAGATAGAAACTCGTCGACAGGACGCTTTCCGTTAAAGTAGAAAGAGGTAAATAGCTGTATTGTTGAATCTTGAGAACTAAGTATCTCGAGAGCCTCTCGCTCGCTCAAAAACAAGATACCTGCATCATAAGCCGCGACATAACCTAGCGAATGAAGAGTCTTGGTCATGTGCGGCCACAGGTCTGCTAAATTTTTTGTGTTTGCTAGTCCTGTTTTACTTTGAACATAGACCATGGCTTCAACTTCAACAATCTGCCCAGTTGGAACGCCATTTTCGTCGCGAGCGAAAAAGCTTGCGCCCGGCTTTGGATCGGGAGTCGTCTTGTCGATACCCGCTAGCTCTATCATCTTCGAGTTCATCCAGCCACTATGTCCACCAGAGTCAAGCAGCAGAACTGGTCTATCTGAAACCGCACGATCTAACTCGGCAGCTGTTGGTTTGCAGTGTATTCCGTAACCGATACCCGATATAAGCGGAAGCTCATCAATGCTATTTTCTTCCGCAACACGTCGAAACTGCTCGAGCACTTCTTCGTGGCTAGCCTCTTCCGATATAGCAATTTGCGAGCCCATGTTAGCAGCGCAGATGGCAAGATAATGGCAATGTGTATCAATCATTCCAGGAATGACGCGCGCTCCTTGAAGATCGACCACTTCGTCTACGTCGCGAACGAAGCTTTGCACCTCTTCATTTGACCCAACGAAAAGAAAACGATTTTCCCCTACGACGAAAGCCTCTGCATGTGACGAATTTGCTGCAGTATAAACCTTTGCGTTAGTGAATATCTTGCGCATATTAGCTCCTTTTCTTGGGGGCGTAATCTTTCATTCCTTCGATAGATCCTCCTGCAATTGCCCAGAGATAAAGGCTTGCCACCGATCCATAGGGTGAATACCGACGCTTATATTTTGCGAAGAGCTTCGGTGTTATTTTACGATGATGATACAGCATACGCATGCCTCGCAGTATCGCCAGATCACCATAGCTGACAACATCTGGATGCTGCATCGAGAACAGCATGAGCATTTCTGCTGTCCAAACACCAACCCCTTTCAGTGCTGAAAGTTTACGGCACACTTCCTCATCACTCATGTGGGCGAGCGTCGAAAGATTAAGATTGCCCGAATATACTTCTTCGGCAACACTTTTGATATAGCTCGCTTTTCGAAAAGATATCCCACAACTTTGCAGCTGATCTATCGAAGCTACCGCGATTGTGTCGGGGCTCACTACGCCAAGCAGATTTCTCATACGAGCCCAGATGGTAAGCTGTGCCTTTGTCGAAATTTGTTGCCCCACAATGCTCTTTACCAAACTCGCAAAAAGATCGGGGTCTACTTCGCGCTCAATCATACCGAGTGTATCGATAGCAAAACCAAGCTGCTTATCTCGCGCACGTAGATGTTCGAGCTCTGTTTCGCCATAAGGAAATACGAGCTTCATTGCCATGAGCGTTACTGCCCTCCTCTGTAGTGCAGAGTATTATTTCCATGCTCCCATATTTATCAGAATCTGGCTATGAAGTTTTGAAAAGCTTTATACGCTGGATTTATCCTCATACTCGAAATGACTTCGAATGATAGGAAGAACCTGCTCAGGTGGAATATGGAGAGCTGAAGCAAACTCATCGAACACCATTTTTTCAGCACTCTTCAAAAAATTCCCGTCGGCTACACTCAGCTTTCTACGTTGCTCGGCGAGCTCATCTTTTCGCTTGTGTAGGGTAAGGCACATGCGGAGCAACTCGCAGCAATCGCCTCTTGTAATTGCTTCTTTGTACACTTCTTTGCGAGTAGCGTGGTCGGCTATCCAGGGAATTGTTTTTGTTGGAACCGCCGCAAGAATAGACGAAATCTCGTCTGAGGTAACAATATTCCTCATTTTTGAGGCAAGTCTTTCATTATCGACAGGAACAAAAACCGTCGTTTTTCGCTGATACACCGGCTCAAGCACATAGTACTTGCGCAGCGATCCCCCCATTTCCTTGCTGGTGATATCTTTCACCGTGCATACGCCTTCATTTCCATATAATACTGTGCATCCGACTTCAAACATAGGCTTTTCGCTCCTCACATGCTCTATGGTATGGGGTTCTACGTGCTGTCTTTAGCGCGTCTCTCGTCTTGGTTACCCCTATTGTACGCCTCGTAGCGCCTAGGTTCTACAAAAACTCCAAAAACCCCTGATAAGCATACATAAACTTTATTGGGGAAAGATTGAATGAATACGTGAGGGGAAACTCTGAAACGCTAGCCTTCGGTGATATCGCCGGACTGATTAAGATCGATTGCCTCTCCATCAAAGACAAAAGGCACCTTAAACAAAGTTTGCACGAAATCCTTGGTCCGAGCTGGTATTTCACGTAGCTCAAATTGTAGCTGGTTGCTATAGCTTCGATAATCACTCGCAACACCCAAGGTATCGATATCAAGCCCGTTTGCAACATAGACCGCTCGATAAAGATGATAGCTTTGCGTAACCACAATCATGCGCTCAACACCAAAGATGCTTTTCGCGCGATACATTGATTCATAGGTAGAAAATCCTGCGTGGTCACAGAAGATGTCCTCACTAGGAACTCCTTGAGACACTGCATAGTTTTTCATGGCTTGAACTTCATTGTAGGTAATACTTCCGTTATCGCCGCTCATAATCATTTTTGGGGCAAGGCCTGCAAAATAGAGCTCAATTCCTTTGTCTAATCTATCTTGCAATATAGGTGAGGGTGTTCCGTCAGAGAGAACTGAAGCGCCCAGTACGAGAATGCACTGAGCATCGTGGCTGGAAGCCTCTTCTGCCTCCACAATCTTACTCCCACCCGTGTTGACAACGATGGCATTTGTTGCGCCCACAGACAGTACCGCCAAAACTATAAGCGCAAGGAGGGTAAGCAGAAAATACTTAGCGAAGCTATGTTTCGAGCGTGCTGACATGTCTTTGATGATAGCAAAACAGCTGAGCTTACCCCCGCACCTGGCTATTTCCCCTATGGAAAGAGAACAGCTATTCCATAACCTAAACAGAGATTGTACTAGCGTATAATAAAGGTCTCCAAATATGAGGCGGTATATCATGGCAGAAAACATCACCGAGAATATCGAGTTCGACGGCTTAAAGGCACCTATCTTGCGCCAACCCACGCACGAAACCTACCTCGCGCTCCAACCTCCCGACGCCATGCCCTACCTTGTTGCCCCCCTTGATAAAAAGCCCGAAGAGATTACGCAATTCATTACGCATTGGATTGAAGTGATACGTGAGCTCCGGGCAGAAATGCTGAAGCGTTTTGAAAAATCGTCTTCACTGAGATGTCACTATCAGACGGGAGATGTTGTTCATCTTTTTGGACGTCCTTTCATGTTGCGCGTCTATCCCCTCCCCAAACCCCGTTCTGTATCTGGGGAAAGTCGCGGGCGTGTCAAGGTAAAGGCCAATGCACAAACGGAGGTTAGCGTCATCAACCTCTACGTTATGCAAACCAAAGATTACGATCAAAGTCGTCTGGCTTTTCTCTCTTTTGCCAAACCCATCATGATTCGTAACATGCACGAACTGATGAAGCAGAGCCGTAGTCGAGCCGCCCTAGAGTTTGATGTGCCAAAAAACGTAGTCTGCCGACCGATGAGAGATACCTGGGTAAAAATCAATCAAAACCAAGACACTATATCTGTGTCTGAGCGCCTCATTGCCTACCCACCTGATTGCGTTGTATACGCCTTCTTGTTAGAGATGATCCGGGTGTATTGCCCAGATATAAGCGAAGAGGCTCGACATGCCGTGCTAGAGCGCGGATTGCCTAACTGGCCACGGTTTAAGAGCATACTCGAAGATCCAAATAGCGCCTTCGCTCAACAGTAACACGTCAAGCAAGGCTCGCGGACGTACACCGCGAGCAGCATTTCGAAAACGTGCTATTTTGCGACGATATTCACCAAACGGCCAGGGATGACAATGGTCTTTTTTATCTCCTGGTTATCAAGGGCGGAGGCAATAGCTTCATGCGCTATCTGGGTAATCTGCTCTTCATTCGCATCTGCAGCAACGGTAATGCGCGCCTTCACTTTGCCATTCACCTGAACAGCGAGTTCGACCTCATCTGCTTTAGCAAGCTCTGGATCAAAGCTTGGCCAGCTTTGCTGGTGTATTGAGCCCTTACCCTCGAGCGTGGTTTGCCACAACTCGTCAGCCCAATGAGGAGCCATTGGCGCAAGTAGCTTCACAAGAACCTCTGCAACATCACGTCCGATTGCAGAATACTCTGGACACTCCATCCGCTCTTCTGCCGAAACCTTACGCAGGAAATCACCACTTGTATTCGAGAGCTCCATAATGGCGGCAAGCGCTGTATTGAAGTTATTGCGCTCGAAATCATCAACTACTTTACCTACCACGCGATGTCGTTCGCGCGAAAGAAGCTTGGCAGCTTCAGCACCTTGTTCTTGGGTGGCACCTTCCTGGAATAAGGTATCGCTATCAGCTTTGCCCACCAGATCGTGCACCTGTCTCCAAACACGGTTCAAGAAACGATAAATTCCTGCGAGTCCATCTTCTTCCCACTCAAGATCTTTGTCAGGCGGAGCCATGAAGAGGATAAAAGTACGTACGGCATCAGCACCATATTCCGCAACCATGTCTTCAGGAGCAACGGTGTTGCCTTTCGACTTTGACATGGTCTCGCCGTCAAGCTTAACCATTCCCTGCGTGAGAAGGTTTTCAAAGGGCTCATTAAAATCTACCAGCCCAATATCACGAAGTACTTTTACAAAGAAGCGTGAGTACAACAAGTGCAAAATTGCATGCTCGATACCGCCAATATACTGATCAACTGGCATCCAGCGATTCACCTTGTCGGTAGCAAAAGGAGCCTGGTCATTATGCGGATCGGTGTAGCGCATATAGTACCAAGACGAATCTGTGAAGGTGTCCATGGTATCGGTCTCGCGATGAGCCGGGCCGCCACACACAGGACAGCTACACTCATAGAATTCCTTGTGATCGACAAGCGTCTCGCCCTTGGTAATATCGAGGTCGAGAGGGAGCACCACCGGAAGATCTGCCTCAGGAACAGGAACAAGCCCACAGCTATCACAATAGCTTGCAGGAATAGGGTTGCCCCAATAACGTTGACGCGAAATAAGCCAATCGCGCAGACGGAAGTTAATAGCAGCCTTGCCCTTTTTTGCTGCTTCCAAATCGGCAAGAATTGCAGCTGAAGCTGGTGAATCTTTACCGCCAACCATACCGGTATACTTTCCGGATTGAACCATAATACCTTCAGCTTCGAAGGATTCTTCCCAATCAACCGTGGTGCGAACGCGCTTTTCTACCCCCGCGAGCTCGGGATATAAAGGATCACTCTCTGGCAAAATAATAGGAATGATTGGAAGATCGTATTTGCGTGCAAATTCGAAATCGCGCTGGTCACCACAGGGAACAGCCATAACCGCACCGGTTCCATAATCGGCAACAATGTAATCGGCAACCCACACAGGCACCTTTTCACCATTGATTGGGTTAATTACATAACGACCAGTGAAAGTTCCGTGCTTATCGAAATCGCCTTGCGAGCGCTCTACGGCACTAATTTTTTCGGTGGCAGATATCAAATCGCGAACATCCTGCTCGTATGCACTGCCCTTAACCAAATCAAGTAAACCTGGATACTCAGGCGCAAGCAAAAAGAAGCTGCAGCCAAACAAAGTATCGGGACGCGTGGTGAATACGGTGATAGTGTCATCCTCAGAAGGATTAACAGGAGCGTTTCCTTGCTGGTCGCAGAGGACGAAATCCACCTCAGCACCCTCAGAGCGTCCAATCCAGTTTGCCTGCATCTGCTTAACACGCTCTGGCCACCCAGTAAGTCCATCAAGATCATCGAGTAGCTCTTGAGCATATTCGGTGATTTTGTAGTACCACTGCTCAAGCTCGCGCTTCTCAACTGTGCCATGACAACGCCAGCATTCTCCGCTGATAACCTGCTCGTTAGCCAAGACGGTGGCACAATTTGGGCACCAGTTTACCGGAGAGCTTTTGCGCTCGACCAGGCCCTTCTCCCACATCTTTAGAAATATCCACTGGCCCCAGTGGTAATAGTTCTGATCGCATGCGATAACCGTGCGATCCCAGTCATATGAAAAACCCATGCGCTTGCAGGACTCTTTTTGGGTCTCAATATTTGCATAGGTCCAGGTAGCAGGATGACTGCTGTTTTGAATTGCCGCGTTTTCTGCGGGCAAGCCAAAGGCATCCCAGCCCATTGGATGCAAAACATCGAAGCCGCGCATTTTCGCATAGCGTGCGATAACATCTCCGATTGCGTAATTTCGCACGTGCCCCATATGGATATCACCTGATGGATAAGGGAACATTTCAAGCACGTATTTTTTGGGCTTGGATGAATCTTCGCTCACCTTATCGAGCCCGATTTCTTCCCATTCCTTTTGCTTACGCGGTTCTATCTCATGTGGGTTGTATTCTTTCATTACTATCTCTTTCAGTCTTTCTTACTATAATGACTCGCAGGTCGAATTCGAAGGCTAAGCTAAAGCGCCTCCAAATCTAAACAACTCAGATTAGCTGGAAACTACCTAATTGAAGTGCTCACATACGAAGTTTTGTCTTTCAATAAGACGTCGTGCGCGCCACCCTCGACAATCGAGGTCGAACTGACAACCGTAAGCTTCGCCTTCTGCTGAAGTTCAGGCAAGCTAAGTGCTCCGCAATTGCACATCGTCGATTTCACCTTTGACAATGAGACGTCAACGTTGTCCTTTAAGGCACCTGCATAAGGAACATAAGAATCGACACCTTCCTCAAAAGTGAGTCCAGTTTTATCGCCACCAAGATCGTAGCGCTGCCAATTGCGCGCACGCGCAGAGCCTTCGCCCCAGTATTCCTTCATGTAGTTTCCATTGATGTTAACTTTGTTCGTGGGGCTCTCGTCGAAGCGTGCGAAATAGCGACCAAGCATCAAGAAGTCAGCACCCATTGCCAATGCAAGAGTCATGTGATGATCGTGCACGATTCCGCCGTCCGAACAAATCGGCACATAGATGCCGGTTTCTTGCAGATACGCTTCGCGGGCTTTTGCTACCTCAATCAAAGCCGTAGCTTGACCTCGGCCAATACCTTTTTGCTCGCGCGTGATACAAATAGAGCCTCCGCCGATGCCTACCTTAATGAAATCGGCTCCTGCTTCTGCTAGATAGCGAAATCCCTCTTCATCAACAACGTTTCCAGCACCGATTTTGACACTATCACCATAGTGCTCACGAGCCCAAGCTAACGTTATAGCTTGCCACTCGGAAAAACCTTCTGAACTATCGATGCACAATACATCGGCACCGGCTTCGACAAGCGCAGGTATGCGCTCGGCGTAGTCACGGGTGTTGATTCCAGCACCTACCATGTAACGTTTATGCGAATCGAGTTTTTCGAGTGGATTGGATTTGTGGGAGTCGTAATCTTTGCGAAATACCATGTTCACAAGACGATCTTGAGAATCGACAATAGGAATCGAGTTGAGCTTTTCATCCCAAATAATATCGTTAGCAACCTTGAGCGTCGTATCTTCAGGAGCAACCACCATTTTGTCGCGCGGCGTCATAAAGTCAACGACACGCTCAGATTTATCCATACGTGATACGCGATAATCTCTGCTTGTTACAATTCCAAGTAACTTGCCGTGTGGCGATCCGTCTTCGGTCACTGGCATCGTGGAGTGGCCATAGCGCTCTTTCATTTCGAGCACATCTTCCAAGGTCATATCAGGAGAAAGGTTGGCATCGCTAGTTACAAAACCTGCTTTATAATCTTTGACGCGCGCTATCATTGCTGCCTGCTCTTCCACCGATTGGGAAGCGTACACAAAAGATAGTCCGCCTTCAGTGGCTAGCGCAACCGCCATGCCATCATCAGAAACAGATTGCATGATGGCAGAAACCAGAGGAATGCTCAGCTCAATCTCGGGCTGTTCACCCTTGCGATATTTTGTAAGAGGAGTTTTTAGACTTACTTCCGACGGGGTACATTCCGACGATGAATATCCCGGGACCAACAGATACTCATTAAACGTGCGTGAGGGTTCGTCGAAATAGTAGGCCATGAAATCTCTCCTTTGTTGTTCGCGTTAACTCATAGGTCCAAGTCAGTCTGTGAGGCCTGGCAGGCCTCGTAACCGAATATTGTACTACGCATCCTTCAAAAAGGCTTGGTATCCCTTATATGCTTCATAAATGTCGGCTTTCGACACTACTTCCCAGGGCGAGTGCATAGAAAGCACCGAAATACCGCTGTCGATAACGTTCATTCCATACTCGGCAGGAATGTAGGCAATTGTGCCGCCACCGCCTGCATCGACTCGTCCAAGTTCTGCGGTGTGGAAAGCCACGTTTGCCTCATCCATAATGTTGCGGATTCGCGCAAGATATTCGGCTGAGGCATCGTTGCTACCAGATTTGCCTCGTGCGCCGGTGTATTTGTTGAATACCAGCCCCTTTCCGAGATATGCAGAATTCTTTGGCTCAAACACAGATGGATAGAGCGGATCAAAGCCAGCGCTCACGTCGGAAGAAAGCATGCTCGATGCTGCAAGCGCCCGACGAAGAGCAACACCACTTCCTTCCCCAGCAAGTTCCATAATCTCGGCAATCGTATTTTCAAAGAAGCGCGAGGTCATCCCTGTTGCGCCAACGCTGCCAATCTCTTCTTTATCAACAAGAATACACACTGCGTGTTTGCTTGGGTTTTGAACGGCTAACTGCGCACGCAATGAGGTGTAGGCACATACTCTATCATCGTGCCCATATCCCATAATCATCGAGCGATCAAAACCACAATCACGTGCTGCACCAGCAGGCACAATTTCAAGCTCGGCAGAAAGAAAATCCTTTTCCTCGATACCATACTTGTCAGCTAAGAGTTGCAACACCATTGCCTTGACAGGTTCCTTTTTTGCCAGCTTCTCAAGACTGTCGGTATCCTCATCTTTCTTATCGGCAACCTCGTCTTCGTCAGCTTCTTCTACCACGAGGGGGCGACTTCCTACTAAAAGATCGAGGTTCTCACCTTCCACGAGCACACGACCCTTTTTCTCCATTTGCTCATTAGCTAAATGTGGCAGCAGGTCGGTCACGCAAAACACGGGATCATGAGCATCCTCACCAACAACCACATTGATAGCCTCGCCCGTCTTCTTCACCACGACACCATGGATAGCAAGGGGGGTTGTTACCCACTGATAATGTTTGATGCCGCCGTAATAATGCGTATCGAGCAAGGCAAAATCGCTTGCTTCGTAGAGGGGGTTTTGTTTGACATCAAGTCGCGGCGAGTCAATGTGAGCACCTAAAATGTTCATACCCGTCTCGAAAGTTTCGGTTCCCATGTGCACGAGGATGAGTGCTTTTCCCTGCGAATGTGTCCAAATTTTATCGCCCGCTGTAAGGGTTTTTTTAGTAGCAATGAGTTCGTCGAGGCTCATATAACCCGCCTCTTGCGCTTGCTTAATCGCCGAGCTTGCACACTCACGCTCGGTTTTGCAGTTCGAGATAAAGCTACGATAATCCTGCGCGAGCTCTTCTAGTGTGACAACATCATCTTCAGAGTAATTCTTCCAAACATTCGTATACTCCATCGTCGGTCCTTTCACTTTATGCAAAGAGTCCTTCTTTATAGTCTGTAGCAACAATACCTTATATAGATATTGCACGGCAAAAGCTATTCTAAAGAGCCACATGAAATAAGCTTGAGCATCAAGCCCTAGCTTCGAGAAGAGTAAGAGTTCTAGACGGTGGCACACCGGTCGACACCGACGCAGCAAATAAGCAGTTAACAAGTAACGGTAGCTTCACAAATCATCTTAATGTCCACTAAATAGCACGCATTTTGTAACAATAAGAGATGTCGGGCAAGAATCCTGTCACCCGGTTTGTGTTCGTACTTAAAAACACGGATGCACACTTGAGGCGAACGCAGCGCTGCCCCTCACAGACGATGAAGCACAACTACAAAGGAGATTTGATTATGAAAGTTCGTCCCCAGCCTCCAACAGCAGATAATGCGCATAACTTCAATATCATGACCGACAGCAAAACTGCTGTTGGTTCAACCCTCGACAACCTTAAATCTGCCATCCTTGGCGAAACTGGAGCTAATGCAAAGTACGCCGCCTACGAGAAAGCAGCCCGTGAACAAGGCTACGATCAGATTGCGCGACTTTTTAAGGCAACAGCTGCCGCTGAAGAAATTCACATTAAGCTTGAGTATGATTTGGTAGTGAAAGTTGAACCAGACTACGAAAAACCTGTCGTTGATGGCCCAGTTGGCGAAGCTTCCGACCTAAACCTGATAAATGGCGCCTACGGTGAAATGTATGAAACCTCAGATATGTATCCTTCGTTTATTAAGAAGGCGCAAGAAGAGGGCGAGACGAAAGCTGTTCAGGTTTTTACCCGCGCAAAGCTTGCCGAAGCGGTACATGCCCAGCGATATCTTGAGGCATACAACGATCTTGATGCACCTGATGATGACAAGTTCTATCTCTGCCCCATCTGCGGATACATCCACAAAGGTGACGATTTTGAGAAGTGCCCTATCTGCTTCTGTCCAGCAAAATCTTTCACCGCTTTTTAAATTTCATCCCATACAAAGTGCACGAAAAAGTCGGGGTTTATGCTCCGACTTTTTTGCTGCAGAATAAAGAACGTGTCCGACAGTGCAGGGTGTTCCCCGCTCAAGCTTTTATGCTGCCACTTCAAGATTGAATTTGACGATGGCACTACGCTGAAGACTGCCTACTTGTAACCAAGCAAGCCGCTAAGGCTGGCTGAGCGTAATCCTCAGTTGCAGTCGGCAATCATCGCGCCAAACAAGGTCGTCAGGGCAGAAATTCTCAATAGTGCGCGATTTAAACTTGAGTGAAGTGCCATAAAACGAGCTATATCTTACCTTTTACAGGCATTTGCCAATTGGGCATGAGAATAATCATGCACTAACGAGATTCTTTGCCAAGCGAGGTCGAATTTGAAGAAAGCACTTAGGGTGGATGGGTCTTTTTGGCAGCGGGGGTTCAGAATTACGTCAAAGTACGAATCTGGCCTTACTTTGTTGTCACGCTTACAAGAATGACCAGTTCAGAAATTAAGCATGCACAAATTATCGTACTTTGCCGCAATTCTGAACCGTGAGGACGACTCCGCTTATAACAGGAGTCACGTGAGTCCCAAAGTGAAAGCGCTACCTCAAGCTACATAAGCCTTCGACTTTCTATAGCTCGCCCGAGTGTTACTTCGTCCGCGAATTCTAAATCTCCGCCAACAGGCAAGCCACTAGCCAAGCGTGTAACTTTTAGCTCAAGAGGCTTGATGAGGCGGGCAAGATAGGTAGCTGTGGTTTCTCCCTCAACATTGGGATTTGTGGCAAGCAGAACCTCGGTTACCTCGGTAGAAGATAAACGCTTCATCAGCTGCGAGATATGTAAATCATCTGGACCTATGCCATCCATGGGAGACAGAGCTCCCCCCAAAACATGATAAGTTCCCGAAAAGGCACCTGTACGCTCGATAGGCGGAATATCACGTGGTTCGCTCACCACGCAGATTAAGCTTGCATCGCGTTTCGTTGAAGCACAAATTTCGCAGAGCTCGTCTTCAGCATAATTAAAGCACTGGCTGCAGAAATGAACGCTGTCTTTCACCTCGGCGATTGCCTCAGAAAGACGCATTGCCGTAGCCTTGTCGGCATTGAGAATCCAATACGCAATTCTTTGCGCAGATTTTGGCCCAATACCAGGGAGTCTTTCCAGCTCATCGAGGAGCGATTGGATTGCGGGTGCTGCTTGCATGTTTGTAGTGTCCTGCCTAAAGCTACATAAGTCCAGGTATGTTCATTCCGCCTGTTGCAGAGTTGAGACGTGTTTCGCTGATTTCGCTCATTCCTCGTAGGGCCTCATTGACTGCCGCACACACCATGTCTTCGAGCATTTCAACGTCTTCGGGATCTACTGCGTCTTTGTCTATTGAGACGCTCTGGATGCTCATATCGCCTAAGGCCACAGCTTTAACCATGCCGCCACCAGCACTTCCCTCAAAAGACATTTCTTTGATCTCTTCTTGCGCGCGTGCGAGCTCGGCTTGCATTTTCTGAGCTTGCTTCATCATCTTTTTCATGTCCATGTTTGTAATCCTACTTCCTTTGTAATTACTCTTCTTCAATAAATTCGAATTTGAGGCCTTCGCCATAATTTTCCGTTAGTACACTATTGAGCATTTCCTCATCAAGGCTAGCATCGCTACCTGCCTGTTCTGGTGCAGCTTGCGAGACGGGCTCCGGGTTGGGCTGAGCCATTTGTGTGGGCTGCGCAACGGGCGCCGGTTGCGGTGCTGGTGCGGGCTGTGGTGCTGGCGTTGCCTGCGGTTGCGCCGAAGTTACTTGCGGCTGCGGTGCGGCTTGCGCAACAGGCTGAGGTGCTGATACCACCTGCGGCTGCGGTGTGGTTTGTGACTCGGCAGCTGTTTGCGGAACAAACGCGGGTTGCGGCGTCGAAGTTGCCTGCGGTTGTGGAGCAGCTTGCGGCATCGGAGCAGGCTGGGTCATTGGTGCTGCACTAGCTTGCACAGCTTCTCCTTGCACAAAACGAAAAGCTATCTTTGCGCCTGCTGCTTGCTCAAGAGCTTTCGATACCGCATCAAACACTTCAGGCTTCTGCGCCGCGGAAAAAGCGAATACATTCTCCGCAGGAAAAGCGATGGTAAGTCTTTGCTCGTTTTCGTCGTAATCAATCTTGGCGTTAAGGAACAAGACTCCATAAGCTACCTTTTCCTTTTTGATGGACTGCAAAACTGCATGCCATATGCGCTGTAATGCAGCAGGGTTTTTCAACTGCTCGCTTGCGGAAGCCCCTGCCATACTCGCCCCTTGAACAGGTAGTTCTTCGGGTGCTGGTGCTGGCTCCGGCTTCGAAATCGGCATTGGCTGTGGCTCAGCAACCGCAGCTGGAACCGGAGCAGAACTCGGCGCCGGCGCAGCCTGTGGAGCCTGAAAGCTTTGCTCTTCAACAGCTGGAGCTACTTCATTTCTCTGCCCATGAGCTGGCTGAGCCGATGGCGCAGCAACAAGTCCACGGCGCTCAAGTTCTTCGATTCGCTCAGCTAAAGACTCAAGTGTTACATCAGACTCAGGGCGGACCAAGCGCGTAAGAGCGATTTCGAAACTTAAACGAGGATTGGTCGAAGTTCGCAGCTCCGAAGCTAATTCGCCAAGAACACCCAGCATCCTTGAAAGCCTATCAGGCCCATAAAACTCAAGCTCTTGGCTTAACTCTCTGCGCGTAGATTCACTCACCTCAAGAACCATATCGCTATTTGAAAGAGATAGCACATACATATTACGAATATGCTCGGATAAATCGCGTACGAATTGTGCGAGGTCAGATCCTGTTTCTATGTACGATGCCGTCCACTCAAAGCACGCGGCAATATCTCGCTTTCCGATAGCTAAGACAATCTCGGCCATATCGCTTGAATCCAAAGACCCCAATAACCTCTCAGCCGAAGCCAAGGTGATTTTTCCTTCGCTAAAGGTTATGAGCTGCTCAAGTGAAGTAAGGGCATTTCGCATGCCACCCTCTGCTCTATACGCAATTAAGTCGAGTGCTTCACCTTCAAACTCTACGTCTTCGGCAACACAAATTGCGCCAAGACGGGAAACAATTGCTTCGACCGATATGCGATGGAAGTCAAACCTCTGACATCGTGAATGGATGGTTTCGGGCACCTTTTGAGGATCGGTGGTACAAAGGATAAACACCACATGAGAAGGTGGTTCTTCAAGTGTTTTAAGCAAAGCGTTAAACGCCGCCGTTGAAAGCATATGAACTTCGTCGATGATATAGACTTTATAACGACCTTGCGTAGGCGCATATTGCACGCGACCGATAATCTCTTCGCGAACGTTTTCGACTCCCGTGCGACTCGCAGCGTCAAGTTCGTAAACATCGGGGTGTGTGCCATTGGCTATCTGCTGGCAATTCTCACAGGTTCCGTCGGGTTCTGCACTTGGCCCATCGCTGCACAATAAAGCCTTTGCCAACAAACGTGCCGTGGTGGTTTTTCCCGTACCACGCGGACCAGTGAACAGGTAGGCGTGACTGACCTGATCGCGGTCGATGGCGTTCTTTATCGTTCGTTCAATGTGCTCTTGCCCTACGACATCTTCAAATATCTGCGGACGGTATTTCCGATAAAGTGCCTCTGCCACAAAATCACCTATGCGCTTTCTTCTGTCTTATCCTTTTTGCCGCCAAACTTAGCCTTGATTAAGCCAATGACAGTTGGCGCGAAGGACACGGCCACAATGGCGATGATAATCAGTTCAAAATGCTCTTGTACGAAGGGAATGCCTCCGAAAAAGTAACCTAGTAGCACAAAAATACTTACCCACAGGATACCACCCAAGGCATTAAACACCGTAAATTTTGCGAAGTTCATTCGCGAAGTTCCCGCGATAAAAGGAGCAAAGGTCCTGATTATCGGGAAGAAGCGCGTGATAACAACTGCGAGTGCTCCCCACTTCTCGAAAAAGCCGTGAACCTTCTCGATGCGCTCAGGTGTAAGCGACTTGACTCTGCCGGAATCAATGATGGCATGACCGAAGCCGCGGCCAATCCAATAGTTTGAAGTATTGCCAAGAATTGCCGCCGCAGAAAACAGCAACAAGGAAACAACAACGTTAAGTCCACCCCCCTCAGCACAAAATACTCCTGCTGCAAAAAGGAGCGAATCGCCGGGAAGAAAAGGTGTGACCACTAAGCCCGTCTCACAAAAGATGATGAGGGCCAGCGGCGTATAGGCCCAAACAGGACCTAAGGTCACAATCCAATCAGCGATAAAGGTACGAGGATCTTGAAGTAGTTCGATAAAAAATTGGATGATCTCCATGTAGGCCTTTCGAGTGCTCGTGTCCTTACATGCGAGTATCCCGAATAGGCAGGGGCGCTCGTCAGCGGTCCTTTATGGCTGCTTCCTCCCGGACCTGACCAGGTTCAGAACTTGGCGCCGCCCCGGCCCATTCGAGATACTTAAGCACTGAACTTCATCAGTATAATCGAAGTGACTCTCAGCAGTTTAAAAACTAGAAGGTGATAACCAAAAGTACATAGCTGCACATGCAAGGAATTTACAAGCCACCGTGCAAAACTATACCGAAGACAGCTAGTACCAATCTTGGCCAATTATCACCAGAAAATCGTCCGTGTAACTATAGCTGCCATCGTTTTGAACCACCTTACCCACGCCTAAGGTGGTGACCATTTCTTGGGCTTGATCAGCTTGGCTTGCATTATCGTAGATTACAAGCGTTTCGGCATACTCAAACGAATCGGCATTGCCTGTCTCGATTGTATAGCCCGCCTTCTTCAGCATATTGCCCGCCTCGGTTGCAACACCGGTTAAACCACTGCCGTTTTTCACAACCACCGAGCCACCGCTTTTGCTCTGACCCGAAGCAGCATCTCCGCTTCCCGTAGTTGCTAAAACGGTGCCTGAAGCTTCGTCGATAATATCTTCTTCTGTAGGAGGCAATCTTTGGTCTACGCGCTCCATCATCTTTTTCCACTCGGTCGTGTTCAGAATTTCATACCAAACGCCGCCAATATATTGCGAGGTGGTTGGAGTCATTGCTGTATACATACTTGTCGATGTATCAAGCCCCTGCATCGCCTGTGCAAGACCGATAATATCGGTAACTCCCAAATCTGTAGTAACGTATTCGCTCAAAGCGCTGACCGTTGTTGCCATAGTTGCAACATCTGAGGAAAGTATCTTTTTTGCGATTGCTGAAAGCACGAGTCGCTGATTGGCTGCCCGGAACGAATCGCCATCTCCCATTTCGTCATAGGCATGCCGAGCGCGACACAGAATAAGCGCCTGATCTCCGTTGAGCGTCTGCAAACCCGGTGCAAGATATCCCCCTGCATCAGGGTCGTCAATCTCCATAGGGACCTCAACCTCGATGCCACCAAGCGCATCTACTACTCCCTTAAATCCATCAAAGTTGATTTCTGCATAATGCGATATGGGAACACCCGCGAGCTCACTCACCGTTTCAACAGTAAGGGAAGCACCTCCGAAAAAGTGCGCCGAATTTAGTTTATTTACGCCGTATTCTCCAAGGTCGACAGACAAATCTCTATGCAGAGAAATAAGGGTAACCTTTTTATCAACCGGATCAATTCGAGCGAGGATGATAGAGTCTGAGCGGAAAGCATCACCACCGAACTCTTCAGACTCTGCCCGTTCTGCAGAGCCATCGGTGCCCATCAAGAGCATATAAAATGGCTCGTTGGCTAAATCAGTCTTAACCAATACGTCCTGCAAATCCGAATCGAGACCTTCAGAAAGGTTTCCGGAAATGGTATTAACGTAGGCAAACGCAGCACCTGCCCCGCCGAGAACGACCACCAAAACAACCGCGAGAACAATCATCACAGTTTTATTGCGTGATTTTTTCTTACGCTTCTGGGTGTATTCGGATTGAGATGTACGACGAGAATATGAGCCAACGTAGGAATCGCGCTGATCCTTCGTCGTATAATTCGACGGATCAAACGCGTCGTGCCTGAGCGTTGAATTTTGCTCTTCTGAGTTGCGGCTTCGCTCTTGTCTACGATTACCCGACTGAACATCGTTTCGAGAGCGCCGTCTGTATGGTCTATTGGCAGCCATTCGGACATTATGAATGAGGTCTCCACCAAGAATCAAGCACTATGGACCCATTTTCAGGTAAACGCCATACGGCTATCTTGTGATGCTACTTGTTATACCTGATAACCACAAATAGAACTAGTGAACACCCAAGCGATTAAACATATGGTCTGCAGCTTCGTTTTCAATCGTATCGTCAAGAGCAACTAGTTTGAATGGCTCGTCGCCTTTTTTCTCGCGTCGATCAAAAACCCATTGCAGCAACAAATCGCTGACCTCAGGATTCTTCGCCAAAAGAGGCCCATGTAGATAGCTTCCGACAACATGCTTGTATATGATGCCTTCCGTTCTATCTTCCCCGTTGTTACCAAAACCAGCCGAGCCGACCACTCTTCCAAAAGGCTTACAGCTTCCTCCGAGCAAGGTACGTCCCGCATGATTCTCATACCCTATGATGTGACGCGTGCATACATCTGATGAAATCACTATGTCACCAATCAGGCGCTCTTTCCCTTCGGTGGGCCGCTTGGTAGTAATATCTAGTAAGGACAATCCTTTGATGCCTTCATCACCCACAACCCATTCTTTACCAAGGATTTGATATCCTCCGCAAATTGCCAGAAGGACGCCTTCGTCTTCAATGTAGTCTGAGAGCGCTTCTTTCATGAGAAGAAGCTGTTCTGTAGCAAGTCTTTGCTCACGATCGGGGCCTCCACCAAAAAATACGAGGTCAACCTCGCGTAGGTCGATTGACCCTCCGTAGTGAACTTCTTCAACCTGAACAGGTATTTTTCGCCACTCACAGCGCTTTTGCAGACAGCGGACGTTTCCACCATCTCCATAGAGATTGAGCAAGTCAGGAAAAAGATGGACGATTCTTAGAGCCCTCATATCAATCTTCTCCTCTCTCTGCTGCCAACTGACACAACTCAGCGCGCACAGGAGGTAGGGCTGTGTAGTTTGCTATGAAATAATAGTTGCGATTAGGCAAGTCAGAACCCCTTGCACCACTTGATGGAAATACTTCACTAGCATGGTCGATGAGCTTCGCATTAATTCCTGCGTACTTCAGACGGAGCTGAACATCATTTTTGCGTGCACCGCCCGCATGCACCTCGATATCAGAATGAGAGGCTAGAACCTCAAAATCGATGTCCCACAACCACGAAACATCCCGTCCATCTCCCTCTTTGTCGTTCACGTAGAACGCCGCCACTAAAGGCCCTTTATCCTGGGTTATAAGATCGATATTCTGATTGAAACCAGTTGGGTTCTTTGCAAGGTTGAGAAGAGTTTTGTGCCCAGCAATCTCAAAATATTCTAAGCGTCCGTTTTGGGGATTAAAGGCAGTCAATGCCTTTTGAAAAGCTTCTGCAGAACAAGCAACTGTGTGCGACATAGCTGCTACGGCTAACAAATTGTAAATCATATATGCTCCGCTATAGCTTGCCTCTACACGAAATAGCTTTGCCTTCTCATGCATGAGGTCAAAACCAAGCCCGCTTGCGCCCAAAACAAGCTCACGTGCTGCATAATCCAGCTCTGGTCGAGTAAATCCGCAGCTTGAGCACCGATAGTCACCTAACTGATCGTAATGACGATAGTTGTACTCGAGCATGCTTGAGCATTTTTGACACATTTGCGCATCAATAACATTATTCTGCTCAAAAGAGAGTGCTTCCCCTATTCCAAAGGCGATACTTTTATTGGGTACTGCTTCAGCAATAGACGCACATAAGGGATCATCAGCGTTGTAAACCACGCATGTTTTTGGCGAAGCCTTACAAGCTGCAATAATACTATTCTGCACCACTTGGATTTCTCCCACGCGATCGAGCTGATCACGGAACAAGTTTAGGAGCAATAGGTAGTCGGCTTCGAGCTTTGGTAAAACTTTTCCAACCCACATCTCGTCGCATTCAAAGCAGCCCCAATCACTTTTTTGCGCATGTAAAAGCGCTGTGGCCACCCCCGAGTCGAGGTTCGCGCCAGTTCGGTTACAAACAACTTTCATGCCAGATGCTTCTATTACATCAGCCAAAAGATTATTCACGGTAGTTTTGCCGTTGGTCCCGCACACCACGATTGAGCCCTTTTCAAGCTTTGAGGCTAAATCCGATATGACGAGTGGATCTATATAGAGAGCAATCTTCCCTGGAAAATTCGCAGCAGGCCGTCGAAAGACATTCTTGAGAGCCCAGGTGCTCACCGCACTGACGCCCTTTGCTCCTATAAGCCGCAAACCCATGTGATCCCTCTCTTGTCGACACCTTAGCTAATCGCATTATTGTGCGTGTGCATCGCACGAATGAATCTTAAACTTATTTCACAGTGAAAGTATAGTCGCTTCTGAGGGCTAAGCTAGAAGAACACGCAATCGTCAGGCAGATTTTGCATTCTTGAAACATGCCAGAAGACTTTATACTGAAAGCTTTTTTAGGATTCCTTTTCGCAGATTAAGGGAACCTCTAGCATTTACCATTTCAGGCAAACGATGACAGAAACCGGTATTAGGGGCTCGAATCAAAAGGCAAGCGACAATAAACAGAAACAAAGGGACTGGGATGCCTGCAGAGAAGAATTATGCCTAGGGGTGGTGTAGGATCGCATAATCCGTAACACTACAGGCTCCCAGAAGATGGCTTCGTATCCCAGCCCAAAGGAATGAGGCAAAAGGACAACGCCATCAGCCGCACTAAATGCGGTGTCTCCATTTTAGCGACTTCTGTGTAAGAATGCAGCATTCTTCACTCGATTAGCGGTGTTTTGTCATAAAACACGCGCGAAACACCGTTATTGCGCCCAGAAACCCTGCGCTATACTTGCAAAAGGTATTATTGAAAGGAAATTTAGCGTGCGCACATCGTTACACCCATTCCGTGCACCTCTGAGCGCTTTGATTTTCGCGGTGCTCTGCTTTGTCTTTTCACATATCATCGACATTACTCTGCTTAAACTGGGGCTCTACTTCCTCGGGACCTTCTTTGCTCTTGGGGGATTTATTGGTATCGCCCATGCGCTCGCCCAATCTCCTAAGAAAGAAAGGTCGGGCATCTTCTTTAATGTGTGCATGATTGTTGCCTCGTCGACTTTACTTTTCTCTATTACTACGCTGCCGAAATTACTGGCTTTGATTTCTCAGAGCATGATTTACTCAGCAACGCAGTAATGTTTTTACTTGTTTTTGTTTTTGTGATTACCTGTTGCATCGTGCTCTTCAAGGAACTGCGTAAATATGCAGATGCTTACTATACTGCCTGTTTATCTGCTAGCTTTGCGCTTCTATCTGCACTGTTTTATCTGTTTGGAGATATCATTGTTGCCGAGGAAGGAGTGTTGGGGGCTTTGCGTCTGCTCTGCGTTATCTGCTCGCTCTCACTTGCTTTCTCACTCTTCTTAATCGAGAGAGATAAACGTCGAGCTGCTCTAGACTGATTCACCTACGGACATCAAGGTTATTAAGACGTCTCTTCACCTTCGACTTGCGGCTCATCTTTTGCCGACTCAATGACCATTTCAATTGCGTGCACACGATGCCCGTCCATTTTTTCGATAGTGAAAAAAACTTTATTTCCCTCATGCTCGGCTACCGTAGTATCTCCTTCTTCAGGGATGCGCCCAAAAAGATCAAAGATTAATCCACCGGCTGTTTCGAATCCGGTCTGCGGCAATTCAAATCCCATAAGTTCGTACAAATCATCGATAGGTAAAGACCCGAGAATACGATAGCGACCTGGCTCTATCTCTCTGATTTCCTGGCTCTCATGTACATACTCATCGTCGAAGCGACCAACAATTTCGTCCATGACATCACTCATAGTAACGATGCCAGCAGTTCCTCCATGCTCATCGATGACCACCGTAATCTTCGTATGGTTCTCCTGAAGTGTTTGCAAGAGTTTTGCCACCGACAAACTACTTGGGACAACCTGCATCGTACGAATGTTGAGGTCTTCCATAGAAGCCCCTGCAGGCAAGCTGTATAAATCCTTGATGTGGATAAAACCAACGATGATATCTTTGTTCCCCTGCATCACAGGATAACGTGTGTATTTGTATTGACGAATGGTTGTGATGTTGTCCTCGAGCGAATCTTCCAGGTCAAGACAGATAAGCTCAGTTCGAGGAGTCATGATAGCTTCGGCGTCTTTATCTCCTAAATCAAAGATATTGCTCACGTACTCGCTTTGATCACGATCGACATATCCGCTCTCTGCACTCTCTTCGATGAGTCGACGCAGCTCTTCATCGGTGTACGCCTCATGTTCTTTGGTGACATCATGGCCTAACAGCTTCATTACGCCGTTGGTAATGGAGTTAAAAAGCCACATTATGGGGTAGGTAATTTTATAAAAGGCCGAGAGTAGAGTGGCGGTTGCCAGTGCATAACGCTCTGTACTAAATATTGCAAGTGACTTGGGGATAAGCTCGCCCACCACAATATGCAAAGCTGTGATAATAATGAAGCCCAGCGCGATTGCGATTGCTGAGACTACCGCATCGGGAAGTCCAAACAAATCGAAGAAAGGATGAATAAGGGCTGATACCGCAGGTTCGCCTAACCAGCCAAGAGCAAGAGAAGCCAAGGTGATGCCAAGCTGACAAGCAGAAAGATAGGCGTTAACATTTTCAGCAATCTTTTGCGCGTTGATGGCTCCTGATTTTCCCTCTTCAACAGCTAAATCTATTTGGGATTTTCGGACGCGAACCATCGCAAATTCAGCGACAACAAAAAAGGCGTTCATCAAAAGAAAGAAGCAAACGAGCAATAAACTCACTGCGGTTGACATGTATTAAGCTCTCCTAGGTAGCACGTATTACGCTTGCTCCTCAAGACTATCAAAGGAAACAAACAAATTGCAGGCACAAATGCCTTCTGAGACGAATTCGTCACATGGACATAAGGTAGTGTCGTCAATATTCACACGACAAGGACAGTGTCCCTCGCGTTTTTGGAGGCCTTTCATAATTCCTGCGACGTAATCCGCGTCTGGGTTGAGCCTGTACCCCTTCATAAGGTTCTCCTTTATATCCGTAATCGTCTTAGCATGGTTTCATTATACGACAGAGCTGCCAAAAGGCGACAGCCGACGCAGCAGCAACATTTAGGGAATCGACGCCGTTTTCCATGGGAATCTTTACCGCTGCATCGCATGCTTGAATAATGCGCGGCTTGAGCCCCTCTCCTTCAGTGCCGAAAATAAGCGCCATCCGTTCTATCTGACCAAGGCGCGAATCATCGAGAGCAAGGGCATCATCCGTTAAAGCGAATGCAAGTGGAGTAAATCCTAGCTCACGGAGCTTTTGCGGGCCTTTTTCTTCCCACTCAGCTGCGTCTGAGCCTATACGCGTCCAAGGAACCTGAAAAACAGTGCCCATCGAAACGCGAACAGAGCGACGATAGAGCGGATCGCAGCACGTTGGCGTAACGAGGACCGCATCGATACCGAGAGCCGCTGCTGAACGAAAGAGTGCACCCACATTGGTATGATCGACCAAGCCATCGAGAACAGCAACTCGCTTTGCGTCTACCAGCAGTTTCTCAGCCTCGGGAAGTGGCAAGCGCGGAAAAGCCGCTAGGATGCCGCGTGTCAGGGTGAATCCACTTAACTGCTCGATTTCTGCGCGGGGAAGCACAAATACTGGCACTTCAGGGCTTAGCCGAGAAAGAAACTCTGCCGAAGAATTGAGCCACTTCTCTTCCATCAATACCGACTGAGGAACATGACCTGCATCGAGTGCGCGAGCAATCACCTTAAATGACTCTGCAATGAATATACCCTTCTCAGGTTCGAGGCGATTGCGAAGTTGCATTTCGGTCAAGCGAGCATAGGCATCAAGACGAGAATCGCTGAGGGTGTCTAGCCTGAGTATTGTCATTGGCATCTTTCGTCTGGGAACATGTTAGAAAAGTATAAGCCCACTGTGGTGGTTCAGATTGGCGTGAGTCGCAAAACCACTGGGCCATCAAAGTTAGCGAGACTTGCTAAGGAACCTTGTAAGAATCACTGGCCCGCTAAAGTCAGCGAGAAGCCCGTCTAAAAGCTTAAACCGCTGGTCCTCTAAAGTCAGCGAGGTCCGCTGTAGCGTCTTAAAGAATCACTGGTCCATTAACGTCAGCGAGAAGCCTTGGGGCGAGAGATATTGCCACGAAAGGCAGAGGACGCGTACTTCGTTACGCGACGAAGCCTTGGAGGGGCAAGATTTCCCGCCCCAAGGCTTCGCAGCATCGGCGTAATACGCTGACCGGATGGTCAGCGTATTACACTACATCATTCCCATTCCACCGCCAGCAGCTCCGGCAAGAGCTGATAGATCTGGACCATCAGTAGGAATCTCATTGATGGTTGCTTCGGTGATGAGAATCAAAGCAGCAACACTGGAAGCAGATTGCAACGCGGTGCGGGTAACTTTAACAGGATCGTTAACGCCCATTTCTACCATGTTGCCATATTCGCCGGTTGCAGAGTTAAGACCTTCGCCAACCTTGAGCGACTTAACCTTCTCGACAACAACGCTTCCCTCAAAACCAGCGTTCTGAGCAATAACACGCATGGGGGCCTCGAGTGCCTTGCGAATGATATCGACGCCAACCTGCTCGTCAGAATCATCAGTTTTAACCTTATCAAGCGCAGGGAGTGCATTGACAAGCGCAACGCCACCGCCAGCAACAATACCTTCTTCAACAGCAGCACGAGTTGCCTGCAAAGCGTCTTCAATGCGGCTCTTCTTTTCCTTAAGCTCGGTTTCGGTAGCTGCACCAACACGAAGAACAGCAACACCGCCAGCTAACTTAGCTAAACGCTCCTGCAGTTTTTCGCGATCAAAATCGGAATCGGTGTTCTCGATTTCAGCCTTAATCTGGTTAACGCGCTCATCAATTGCCGTTTTGTCGCCAGAACCATCAACAATCAAGGTGGTGTCTTTGGTTACCTTGACAGTTTTTGCATGACCGAGCATCTCGACAGTAGCATCAGCCATCGTCATACCGAAGTCTTTGTCGATAACCTGAGCACCGGTAACCGCAGCGATATCCTCGAGGATGCGCTTACGACGATCGCCAAAGCCGGGAGCTTTAATTGCTACGCAGCTAAGCGTTCCGCGAAGTCTGTTCAAAAGGATGGTAGCCAGCGCTTCACCCTCAAGATCTTCAGAAACGATAAGCAGTGGACGACCGCTTTTCATAACATCTTCAAGTAGAGTTACAAAATCTTGGATGCTTGAGATTTTTTGATCGGCAAGTAGAATGTAAGGATCTTTCAAAACTGCTTCCATACGCTCCATGTCGGTAGCCATGTAAGGCGAAATATAGCCGCGGTCATATTGCATACCCTCTACAATCTCAATCTCGAGACCAAAGGTCTGGCTCTCCTCGACAGAAATTGCGCCTTCGTTACCAACAGCATCCATTGCCTCAGCGATTTTCTCGCCAATCTCTGCATCACCAGCAGAAATGGTACCAACATTTGCAATCTGCTCTTTACCAGAAATTTCGATTGCGTTGTCTTTGATTTCGTCAACGATTGCGTCGGTTGCCATCTGAATACCACGACGGATACCCAGGGCATCAGCGCCAGCAGTAACGTTGCGCAGACCCTCGGTTACGATGACATCAGCGAGCAAAGTTGCGGTGGTGGTTCCGTCACCAGCAACATCGTTGGTCTTAACTGCAACCTCGCGTACCAGCTGAGCACCCATGTTTTCTACAGCATCTTCGAGTTCAATCTCTTTTGCAACGGTTACGCCATCGTTAGTGATGGTTGGAGCGCCGTAGCTTTTTTCGAGAGCTACATAACGACCCTTTGGACCAAGGGTAACCTTAACTGCATCTGAGAGCTTATGGACACCAGCGGCGAGTGCGCTGCGTGCATCCACATCAAATTTAATATCTTTAGCCATGATTTGCCTTTCTTATCTCTTCTATATTTATGCGAAAACTGCATACAGATCGTCTGCACGCAAAATGAGAACTTCTTCGTTGTCGACCGTGATGTCGGTGCCACCGAATTTACCGTAGATTACACGATCGCCCACTTTAACTGGCATTGGCAGATGTTTGCCATCCTTATCGAGCTTGCCTTCGCCAACCGCCAACACCGTTCCGGTTTGTGGCTTTTCTTTAGACTCGCTAGCGAGGAACAAGCCTGAGGCTGTTGTGGTTTCCGCCTCGTCTTGTTTGACGATAACGCGATCGCCTAATGGTTTTAGGTTCATAGTTCCCTTCCTTTCAGGTTTTTATACACGTTTCTTTTTCGATAAAGTAATTACCCGAAAGCCCTTACACGTGCCGGATAGCTGACCCGTACAAAAGCAGCAAGCACTCTCGGTAAAGTGCTAGCACTCTAATTCAACGAGTGCCAAACAGTTAGAAATACTATCGTAGGGACGAGTGAATATTGTAAGTTTGACAAAACCTTCACAGAGCGCAGGTACGAAATAATCTCTCGAAGCGTAAACAGGATTGCCCTCGCTTACGCTCCTGGTACCACCAGTCCATTTTCGTAGGCGATTACCACTAACTGCGCACGATCGTGAGCATCAGTTTTCGACATAATACGCGCAAGATGCGTTTTGACTGTTGCGGGCGATATGACTAATCTATCTGCGATTTCCTGATTCGATAACCCCAAAGCAACAAGAGATAGTATTTCCGTTTCGCGCTCGGTAAGCTGCTCTAATGATGAAACCTTGCGCGAAAGATGAGGGCGTGAACCAACAAATGCCTCAATGAGGCGCTTAGTAATGGAAGGTTGTATAAGCGCATCTCCGGCAGCGATTACTTCTATGGCAGCCACGATATCGTTTGGCTCGGAATCTTTCAGTAAAAAACCGCTTGCACCTGCAGTAAGGGCATCGTAGATATACTCATCCAAATCGAAGGTGGTTAAGACCAACACTCGCGTTGCCTCACATTCAGGATCTGAGCATATCGCCTCTGTTGCTTCGATGCCGTTCATCACGGGCATGCGAATATCCATCAACACAAGATCGGGCTGCAATTCGCGCGCCAGCCGTGTTGCCTCAAGCCCATTGGTGGCCTCTCCGAGAATCGTAAGATTGTCATACGAAGAAAGTATCAGGCGAAACCCGCTCCTCACCAATTCTTGATCATCTACGATGAGAAGTGTTATCTTTGGCTTTTCTTGCTTTTGCTCTGCCTGACGAAGCGCTTCTTCGCTTTTCTTTCGCAAGTGCTGTTGTGCGACTCGATATCGCTCATCGTAAAGGGATTCCCCGCCAAGGATTTCTTCATTCATGCGCTTCTCCTTTACTGTCGAGCGGAATTTCTACCTGAACCGAGAAGCCTCCTTGGGCACGATTTCTAGTTGTGAGCACTCCGCCCAAAACCCCTACGCGCTCAGACATTCCCTGAATGCCATGACCTGTTGCTTCCGCCCCATAACTTATGCCAATGCCATTATCGTCGATAGACAAATAAGCCTTAGCGGGACCTGTCCTCAAAGTGATGCTCACCTGTGTTGCCTGTGCATGACGAATAATGTTAGTAATTGATTCTCGTGCAATACCGAAAAGAGCGATGTCGATATAGCTTGGAACCCGGTCTTTTTCGTACTCGCTTTGTTGAAACTCAACCTCAAGCCCAGCTTCCGTGAGGTACCGTACTAGGTCTTCCATGCGTTCGGTGCCTGAAGTGGGCGCCATCGATTCTTGACCTGGCTCTTGTCGTAGCACCCCAATCATCGCACGTATTTCATCAAGCGCCACCTTTGATGTCGTGCGAACAGTTGCAATAGCGTGCTTGGCAGCTTCTGGATCAGTCTCGACGATACGCTCAGCCGCAGCCGCTTGAATGCTAATAGCCGATAAGGAGTGTGCGTTAATATCGTGAACCTCTCGAGCAATACGGACGCGCTCTTCTTCAACCCGCCTCGCTGCTTCTTCTTCGGTTGCCTTTTCGGCTTCAAGTGCCCGCTGTTCTGCTTCAACAACATATTCTTGGTGCATGCGTAGGGCGTATCCTGCAAGAGCAGCAACAGCCATATACATCATATTTTGAATGCGTAGGAACAAGGCCAACGAGGCATTACTTGCAGGAACCACAACAAAAAGTAAGGCAACAATTGCTATTACACTCGCTAGGATTGTTTCATTGCGGCTTCGCTCGTGAGCTATGGTAAACAAAGCCACCGCGGGGCCAATGACGGCAAAAGCGTAACCTCTAAACAAATCCTGAAAAAAGAAAAATGACAACAGCGTAAAAATAAGCACCGGCCACGAATAGAGACGCCGCAATATCAGCGGAAGCGTCGTGATTGCCATGGCCACATACGCAATAGTGGGCGGACTTGTGTTAACCACGCCCATCATCTGGCGAAACCCTTCGTCGGCAATGATGATGGTGGACGAATTGAGGAGCAACTGGAGACAGCCGAAAGCCAAAGCCGCGGCAGCAATTCCTGCATCGAAAAGCCAATCGCGCGTCTGCATTTGTCTATCGCTAGTCAAGTATTCTTTCATACACCCATAGTACGCGACCGGGTGCGACGATGCCATACGTCAAGCAGTGTATCTTTATGCGTAAAAAGGATCTTTTGGAAAGGGGGGTTCTAGCGCACGCTTAAATGCATTTTTATCGACAATCTTCTTAATGCGCTCTACCTCTTCTTTGGGGTAGCCAAGGGCTGCAGCCTCTTCTATTGACTTTCCTTCTTCTTCAAGAGTAATCAGTAGCGGATCGAGCTTGGCATAACTAAGCCCCATAGACCGTTCGTCATTTTGGTTTGGTGAAAGCTCGGCGCTCGGCGGCTTTTCAATGGTGTTTTCCGGAATAGGAGGCACTTCGCCTTTTTGGATGCTTTGTTCGTTTCGCCAGTGAGACAGGGCAAATACGTCAGTTTTATACAGGCCACCAAGTGGAGCAAGAGCTCCAGCGGTGTCGCCGTAAAGAGTTGAATAACCCATCATAGCTTCGCTTTTGTTGCCAGTATTTATCATGAGCCAGTTGTTTCGGTTGGAAAGCGCCATCAAGCACACCATACGACAACGAGCTTGAATGTTTTCTGCCGTCAGACCTTCAAGTTTGACCTTGCCGCCCCTGCTAAGAACTCGCTCGAAAGCTTCGTAGGGCTCAACTATGGATACAATTTCATGCTCGATGCCAAGATTATCTCCGAGTGCCTGAGCATCATCAATCGAATGGCTGCTGGAGTATGGCCCCGGGAGGAGCACGCCATGTACTTTATCTGCCCCTAGTGCATCAACGCAAAGCGTTGCCACAAGTGCTGAATCTATACCACCAGAAAGCCCTATAACGACATCGGTAAACCCGAGCGCGTGAACCTGGTCTTTCAAAAAACTTGTACATCTCTCATATTTTTCCTGAACATCCATCGCTTACCCTTCTCGCGAAAATACGTTCCTGCGTGACATAGTATCGCAGCATTTTGTTTCAAGCTGATTGCCAGATTAGGTCCATGCGTAGAACTCATCCTCAGTAGCCACATACATTCTCGCCTTTTCTTCACGCCACGCTTTATGGTTCGCTCCTGCGCTACCGCGAAGAAATCCTCGATTGTTTATGTAGGAAGGTACGCATCAAACCCGCGAGAACACACAGGTAAAAGCACTAAACACAGCGGAATGCCAAGCACGACGAAGCGCAAAAGAGCAAGCGAACGCGAGCAATCAAGTAGATAGATTACTGGATGGCGCGAATCTTTTCTGCGAGCCACTCCGCCCAAGCTTCAACGCCTTCGCCCTTTGTAGCAGACATCGGGAAAATGGGTGCAGTTGGATTAAGGCTTTGAATAGAGCTTCGAAATGCTTCTTCGTTGAAGTTGAACACCGGCATGGTATCAACTTTGTTCAGGATAATTGCTTCAGAAACCTGGAATACGCCAGGATATTTCAAAGGTTTATCATCGCCTTCAGGAACGCTTAAGATCATGACTTTTGCATGCTCTCCCAAGTTAAAATCAGTCGGGCATACCAGGTTGCCAACGTTTTCTATAATTATTAAGTCGAGACGTTCAAGATCAAGCACATTAACTGCACGGCGAATCATTTCGCTTTCGAGGTGACAGGCACCACCCGTATTAATCTGAACAGCAGCGATTCCCTGGGCTTTGATTTTTTCGGCATCAACATTTGACGCAATATCTCCCTCGATGACAGCAATGTTGAACTCATCACGCAGCGCGTCAATCGTTGCCAGAATGGTCGAAGTCTTACCTGACCCAGGGCTTGCAAGTACATCGAGCACAAACACTTTGTGCTGATCAAACAGTTCGCGGTTTTCCTGGGCTAAGCGATCATTCTTATCGAGAATAGGCTGCTTCATATCAATGTGTGCCATATGCTGCTCACGCTCCTCATAGCTCTTCTTTTGTATCTTCGTCGTCAGGAATGTCAACTTCAATTGAATCAATCTGAAGCTCTTTTCCTGCGATAAGTTTTGTTTCATACGAATTGCATTCGGGACATACCATGTGGAATCGGTCGTGTTCATAGACTGCCCCACAGGAATTACACCTGCTCTTCGGCTCGACCATAGTAATCTGGAGTTTAGCTCCTTTTAAGAAACTGTTCTCAGATAGTGCCTCAAAAGCAAACTGAAGTGCATCTTCGATTGCCTCGGTCATCACTCCAACAGAAAGATCTACCCTTATGACCTTATCAGCACCAGCATCGCGAGCAGCTTTTTCAACTGATTCAATAACGCCAGTCATGATTCCTAATTCATGCACGATAGCACCTTCTTGAGCTCAGGTTTTACGATTATTCTGCTGCCTTTTTACGAGCGCGTTCTTCTTCCCACGCGGCTTGTTCAGCTTCTTCTTTCGCAAGTTCTTCGTCTTGTCTCTTGATGCGTCTCCTGAGCGCGATGCGAGCGATAAAGAGACTTACCTCGTAAAGACCAATCATTGCCGCGCACATGAGCAACATGGTTATTGGAGAAGCATCTGGCGTAACCATTGCAGAAATAACCATGAGCACGATGTAGACCGTGCGCCAGTTTTTCCGAAGCTTCGCGTAAGGAACGATGTCAAAGATTACCAGATAGAAAATGACTAATGGCAGCTCAAAAGCAAGGCCGAAGCCAATCTCGAACTTAATAATAAGGCTGAGCCACTGCTTTGCCTCGGGCATGAGCACCAATAAATCGCCTGCTTGTTCAGTCAGCCACTCAAAAGCCGCCGGCAAAATAATGAAGTAGCAGAACACGGTTCCGAAAATGAAAAGTCCAACTCCCGCGGCGAAAGTAGGAACGAACCACTTACGCTCACTAGGCTTTAAGGCAGGCAGAAAAAATGCGAGGAGCTGCCATAATATAACCGGCATGCATACTACCAGCGACACCCAAAACGACACCATAAAGCGATAGGTGAAGGCGTCCAGACCTCCGAAATACATTAGCTGAACTTGCCCGCCCTCGTCTTTTGGCAGGTATTCTGCCACAGGCATCATAAGTATTTCGGCTACTGTTAAAGACGCAAGATAGAATACAAAAATGGAGATAACCAAGCAGGCAACAATGCGCACAAGACGCATACGAAGCTCGCCAAGGTGATCGAAAAGGGGCATTCTTGCTGCACCAACAGGCATCGCTTACTCCCCCTTCTCTTCATGTGAGGCTGACTCAGAATCTTGCTTTCCTGCAGGCTTTTTCTCAGGCTCAGAAGCCGGTTTTGCGGCAGGCTTAGCCGTTGCCGGTTTTGCGGGCGGTTTTGCGGCAGACTTAGCGGCTGGTTTTGAAGTTGAGCTTGCCTCAGTTTCTGAAGCAGGTTTTGACTCGGGCTTCGCAATAGGACGTGAAGCAGGCTTTCCGGTTGGCTGCGATGAAGCCGGTCTGTTGTTTGTAGGCTTGGCTGCTGGTTTTGCCGACTGAGTGGAAGCAGCAGTGTTAGCAGGCTCTTTTGCAGTAACTTTAGCCGCAGAAGAAGTCGCGGGCTTTTCTTCTTTTTCGCTAGCCTTTGCCGCAGTTTTTGCGGAAGGCTTAGCGGCAGCAGCCTTTGCGGCAGCTGGTTTATTACCATAAAGCTCATCAGCGCTGGGTTTAGGCTTTGAGGGCTTCGCTTTGGCGACCTCTTCGTCTTTCGAGGCATCGGTGACCACTTTTTCGGCAACCGTTCCGGCAGCAACCGTAGTTCCTGCAGCTGCAGCAGCTTTACGCTCTTCTGCCTTTCGCTTTGCTTCGCGTTGTTTGTCGTAGCGATCCTTGCGCTCAGAGAAGCTCTCTGTTCGCTCTTTTTTATCAGCACCAGTAACTTTCGCTATGGTATCCAGCGGATTTTTAAAAGGTTCTTCAGAATTGGGATCAAAAACTTCAGTTTTGAGAACTTTGTTCATTTCGTCTTGAGCGCCGCGAAACTTATTTATGGCTTGTCCGATGGTCTTGGCAATCGCGGGAAGTTTATCGGGCCCAAAAATCAAGAACCCGAAAAGCAGGATCAAGATAAGCTCGAATGTTCCTATACCAAACAAGGACAAACCCCTTTATACAATCGAGGATATCTCGCGACATCCCACCGAAATCTTAACTGCTCTCAACAACCGCAACATCTTAGCACAAACCCCTTGCAAGCTCATTTGCTTCGCCGTATATGCATACGAGATTTCCTGCAACGGTTCTTACGCGTGAACTCTGTGCTCAAAACATACAATTAACTACACGTTTCCGCCCATAACCATGAGCCCCATGGTGGGCAGAGACAAGGCAAGTGCCAAAATTACGACAATAACAATAGTGAAAATTTTCTTCGTTTTAGCCTTACGTTCCTTTTCGGCTTGAGCTCGCAATTCACGTTCTTGAGCTGCTTTTATGCGTTCGCTCTTCTGCTTTGCAGTAAGCTTTTGCTTCTTCTGACTCATCTATTTCCTTAGCTTTTCCCTAATTTCAATGACGCGTGCGATATTTTTTGCAACTTCAACATCGACGTGCCAACGATTTTTTTCATACAAGGTATTTCCGGCTACCATGCTCATCAATACATCACTGCCTGAACAGGTGTTTACCACAGCAGACACCGGATCGGTCATAGGCATCTGATGTGAACCCGACAAATCAACTGCAATAACATCGGCAAGTTTACCAATTTCAAGCGAGCCGATTTTATCGTCGAGATTCAGTGCACGCGCACCTCCGATGGTTGCCATTTCAAGCATAGTTGCCGAGTCGAGGAACTGCCCAACGTTAACCGCACGCTGCACCAAAAGCCCAATGCGCATCTCAGCAAGGATATCGGTTGAATCGGTTGCAGCTGGCGAATCGGTTCCCAATCCAACGCGAAGCCCCGCACGCAGGAACTCGTTTAATGGTGCCACACCCATTCCAAGCTGGGCGTTGCAGCGCGGACAGGCAGCAATCGCAACATTGTATTCTTTCAGTTTTGCGATATCACCATTATCAACGTGCACGCAGTGGATGGCGAGAACATTGTCCGCCTCAAAAGCGCCCCAGTTCAGGGCGTAGCGCACCGGTGTAGTACCAGTAGGAAGCCATGGTGGGATTTCGACGTATCCGCGTTTTTGATCCATCTGATGAACCGAAAGTGCCGATGAACCATATTTTATAAAGTTGAACTCTTCCAAACTACCAGCGAGGTGAAGAGCAACCGGTAAATTGTTTTTCCGCGCATGTTCGCTTACCTTTTGCAAGACGATAGGATGGCAAGCATAGAGCGCAGCAGGGGCAATACCAATGGTGATGCGATCTTGATCAACCTCTTCTTGCCAATGAGCGATATCGCTTTCAGCTTGGCGCATGGCGAAATCAGCGCGGCGTTTATCCATGGCGCCAACTTCGCGGAAAATTACCGAACGCAGGCCAAGTTTTTGAGTTGCTGTACAAGCAGCGCCCGTGCTCGTGATATCGGCGATGGTAGTAATACCAGACGAAAGAGCTTCAAGCCCACCAAGAATTGCAGAATCATACCAATCGCTTACTTCAAGAAGCTGACTCTTCTCGGCAACCGCCATAAGCCAGGTAGTATGAGGCACATCGTGTACAATCCCGCGCATTACCGAATTCTCGAGATGCGTATGAAGATCGATGAGTCCAGGCAGAAGTGCCGCAAGGCCGAAATCTTTGACTTCTTCGTCAGGATAACGAAGCCTGAGCATATCGGTTTTGCCAATATCGAAAATCTTTCCATCGCGGACGAGAACAGCCCCTTTATGAATGGGCTCAGCCGTGATAGGTAAGACATATTGAGCGCATAGCAGCATAGACTATCTCCTCGTATGATCGGTGGTTGTATATAATAGCATTGAAAACACCATGCTATACTTTCACGAGTTTTTCGACAGCGGAAATTCTCATAAATGGCCATGGTCGAGTGACGAGCTGGGCGAACAAACGCCCATAAAGCTCAGATAAACGGAGAAACGGTGAGTATCGATACTGCAACAGGCGAATCGGCGCCTGCAGAACTTTCGTCTGAGAGGGTCTATAGCATCTTCTCGGCGATCGCCAAAAAATATGAGCGCTTTAACGCTGTCTCAAGCATGGGCCGCTATAAAGCCTGGCTCAAGGGAATGATAGAACAAGCCCCTATCACCGCAACAAGTGATGTGCTTGATATCGCAGGCGGCACAGGTGATGTGGCTTTTACGGCCGCACGCATGAAGCATCCTGCACATATTCAGTTAACAGACCTTGTGCCCGAAATGCTTGAAGTTGCCAAGATGCATTATGCTGAAGGTGCCCATTGCGGCGTGCCTGTCGATTTTGATGTGGTTGACGCACAGGATATCCCCTACCCCGACAACAGCTACGATGTGATTACTATGGCCTACGGAATTCGCAATATGCCTGATAGAGAGCGCGCACTATCGGAAATGTATCGTGTGCTCAAACCTGGCGGTTCCTTAGTATGTCTGGAGTTTTCCGAGCCAACAAATGCGCTCATGCGAGGTCTCTACAGTTTTTATCTCAAGCACATGATTCCTTTTTGGGGCGGCTTAATAACAGGCGATAAAGAAGGTTTTGTGTACTTGAGCAGCTCAATTAAAGCATTTCCTAATCAGCCCGCTTTTGCGCGCATGCTTGAAGATGCTGGCTTTGCTGATGCTAAGTGGAAAAACTATACGGGCGGAATTGCTGCAGTTCACACGGCGGTTAAGCCAGATTAGCTTAGCTGTCCACACCTGGTAAATAAGGCACGGCTGCCTCCTCCACACGAGATAGCTCTTCGATTGTGTCAATACTTACTTCATATATAACGCCTGCCGTGGACACTTTAAGGTCCACTAACTCAACGTACTAGATTAATAAGGTAGGTCGAGCTTTGCCTGCGCAAAAGCATCAGCATCGAGGTCGAAGAATTTCTCTTGCTTGAAACGGTCGAGTGCCACCAGCGCAATCATCCCAGCGTTGTCGGTGCATGCTGAAAGTGGTGGCAGCGTAAGCCGAACACCAATCTGCGCACACATCTTTTCGTAAGCCTCCCGCAAAGCAGAGTTTGCCGCGACTCCTCCACCAAGGCAAAACTCCTTGGCCCCTGTTTGCTGCAGAGCTGTTTTAGCTTTTGCTACCTGAACATCAATGACGGCCTGCTGAAACGATGCCGCAACATCGGCTTTATTAAGCTCCTCGCCCAAACTCTCGGCACGATTCAAGTAAGTAATTACTGCTGTTTTTAGCCCCGAAAGCGAGAACTGCAAATCTCCAGAATGAAGCATGGCACGCGGAAAATCGATTGCGTGCGCGTCTCCATCAAGGGCGAGCTTAGAAATTGCCGGACCCCCCGGATAACCAAGACCCATTGCTTTTGCAACCTTATCAAAAGCCTCACCCACAGCATCATCGAGAGTGGAGCCAAGTGTTTCATAGACGCCCCAGTCTTTCACGTGTACAAGCATCGTATGCCCACCCGAAACAAGGGATACTACCATAGGTGGCTTGATATCAGGAGTGGCAATCTTGTTCGCATAGATATGTCCTTCGAGGTGGTTGACCCCAATAAAAGGCAGGTCAGCGCCCCAAGCCGCACCTTTCGCAAAAGCAACACCCACTACGAGCGCTCCTACTAAGCCAGGTGCATAGGTAACTGCTACCGCACTTAAATCGCGCCATCTCAACTGTGGAATCTGGAGCTTTTCTGCTGCACTCTGCAAGGCGACAGAGGTAACGCCGCAGATGGCTTCGATGTGCTTTCGACTGGCAATTTCAGGAACAACCCCGCCAAAACGTGCGTGGAAATCAATTTGCGAAGCCAAGACATCTGCAAGAAGCGTGCCTTTCTCATCAATAACCGCTGCTGCCGTTTCGTCGCACGAGCTTTCGATTGCGAGAATCATCTGGGAAGGCTTTGTGTTCTCGTCTTTTTCGTCTGCCAAAGGTGCGCTCTCATCAGCTTCAGAGCTCAGAGCGAAGTCCTCTTGCCTCTCCTGCTCAAGATGCTTAATTTCCATACCAGCAACATCTGCACCTGCAAGCGGAAGCGGTCCGCCCATGATGACAGCATCCTCGCGATCGGAGTAATACCGAGGGCGCAATCCGCGTTTTGAAAGGCCAATTCTTTCGTAAAAAGCTTGTGCACCAGTATTTGAAAGACGCACTTCAAGGCTACATTTCCGTGCGCCAAGTGCATGCGCATCAGCAGCAACGTAAGCTAGAAGGCTTCGAGCGATTCCTCTGTGTCTAAATTCGGGAAGGGTGGCAATCTTTAGTATCTGAAGCTCGCCATCAATAACCCAGCCTCCAACGTAGGCTATCAGCTGAGGTTCCACCTCAAGTCCGCAAGAAATGGTAGAAAAGTGTATGTCTTGAGGGGCTTCGGAATACGCCGCCCACCATATGCGATCCGTGCGAGGCAATTCATCAGCCACCGAAGCTTCGCTCCATGCGTCTGTTCCCATCAAGTTCTGCTCAAGAGCAGCCACATCAGACACATGCGCAGCATCAAGCGGTCGATATACGATGCCAGAATCATCAGCTTTCGCATTGATGATGGCCGTATCGTTTTTCTTTGCCTGCTGATCGCGGCGGACACCTTCTGCCTGCACCCCACTAGTCAGGTTTTTCTCGTCATTCTTGCTCAGACGAATGCGCTCATTTTCTTCTGCATCAGAAAGTCGCGTGTATACCGGCAGGGCTAAAGCAGGATTGCCATGAAGCGGATCATTAAGCTTAATACTGCCCTCTTTCATACAAGATTGAGCTACCAGCAAAAGCCCTTGACCTGTAGGCGTCCACAAATAATCGTCGGCGAAAGATCCTTGGTTCTCAAAGACATCCGCATATTTTCTCAAGCCATCTCCCGCTATCCATGCGTAGCTCTTGTTGACTGCCAAAGAATCTGCCTTAGCTACCGAATCCGCCTCGAGACGCACAGGCTCTTCTTCAGTCAAGTTAAACCGCACTGGATACACTTCTTTACGCATGGCATCGGCGACAACAAGACCTTCGCCGCGATATCCTGCATTATGGAGCTGAGCTGCAATAACATCAAGTGTTGAGATGCCATACAAGCCAACATCGAGCGCTGAAGCCACTCCTTTTGCGGTAGCCATACAAATACGAACGCCAGTAAATGAGCCCGGGCCTTTTCCGCACACCACGCAAGCAATCTGGCTTTTCGGGATACCATGCTCACGGATGAGCCTATCGATAGTAGGCAGAAGCTGCGTATTTGACGCACGATGCGCGGGAATCTCTCTCGTGGCAACCGTCTCAAATGCCTGAGTTTCCGCATCAACGCGAGCAATTCCTATTGCTATTACCTCGTTTGAGGTATCAAATGCAAGCAGATAACGATTCATGCTTACCTGCACTTCATCAGGCGAGATTTGGAATCGTTAGCCCACACAAAGAGCTGTTTACGAGCACGTTCGCCATATGACTGCACGCGCACCTTGCGCACCCCTTTTTCGTCAATCGTGAAAGAGATTTCAATATAGCTTAATGGAAGCTCCTCGGGGAATTTCTCGCCCCACTCAATAAAGGAGGCACCGTCGCCTTCAATAGTTTCGTAAAAGGCAATATCTTCGAGCTCCTGTACTTGCTCAAGACGATAAAGATCGAAGTGGTAGAGAGGAAGCCCAGATGAAGATTGATAACATAACAATATATTGAACGTGGGGCTAGTCACAGCATCACTAATTCCAAGTGCTCGAGCAACACCTTGAACGAACTGCGTTTTACCTGCGCCTAAATCGCCCGACAAAACAATACAATCCCCTTCACGAAGATAGGGCGCGAGAGTAGAACCAAGCTGCTTAGTTGCATCAGCTGAGTTGGTCCTGCGCATATAGCTAAGTCCGTTTCCCATGGGCATAATAATAGTGCATTGAGCGCTTTGAGCAATCGCCGCTACGAAACCTGCATTCTTGTCGCAGCTTCAACGGTGTTTTGCATAAGCACTGACGTGGTTACGCTGCCAATACCGCCAGGAACTGGAGTAATTGCATCAACCAAAGGCTCAACCGCGTCAAAATCTACATCACCTGAAAACTTCCCGTTTTCATCAATATTGATGCCAACATCAATCACCACTTGACCAGCGCTAAAGTAATCTGGGCCGCACATTTTTGCTTTGCCAATGGCGCACACTACAATATCTGCTTCGCGCGAAAGAGCGGGGAGGTTTTTTGTTTTTGAATGGCATATCGTTACCGTTGCATTTCGCTTCATCATCATCATGGCAAGAGGTTTTCCCACAACTAAGCTTCTTCCAATGATTACGACGTTTTTCCCTTCAAGAGAAATATCATAGTGGTCAAGCAGCTCAATAACTGCTGCTGCTGTACACGGCGGAAATCCATAGCCCTCATCAGTAAATACCGCTGCAAGCGAATCGACGGAAATGCCATCGACGTCCTTTTGGTAATTCAATGCTTTACATACAGCCTGTTCATCAATGTGGTCAGGCAAAGGACGCAGCATCAGACAACCATTGATGCGGTCGTTTTCGTTGATGATTCTAACTGTTTCATTTATTTCAGTCTGAGTAGTCATCTCGTCAAGAGAAAAACTCAAAGTCCTGATGTTGAGAAGTTCCGCCTTTTTCACCGCTTGACGTTCATAGGAGATATCATCGAGCCTCATTCCTACTCGAACAAGCGCCAAAGTAGGCTCAATGCCGCTCTCTTCCAACTTTTCGATACGGTCTTTTACGTCTGCATGTATGCTTTGCACGACTTCTTTTCCAGTAAGCAGCTGCGCCATTGTTTCCTCTCTAACGGATGGTATTCATTACGGAATCAAACAGACGATCGGCCATCTTTTCTGCCGCGCCAATTAAGGACTCCGCTTCATTTTCGTATTTTTGCGCTCTATCAGTATCGG
>JBMNSJ010000016.1:0-42338 GCA_050945135.1 Raoultibacter sp. | reverse complement strand
CCTATCTTGATGTTTTGTAGTAAATCCATCATAGACGGAGAACCTCTTTCGTACAAGTGTTCTTTTATATCATTTGACCAGGCATTTGCACACGGTGGTTTAACATAGAGAGCCGCAGGCAATGAAAAAGTGTGGTCCTCGATTAAAGCCTAGGCAAGTGGATTGGCGCGTATGGAATAGTTTCAGACAAGAGGTCGACACGCGAGGGTAAGTTTCAGGCAAGTGGGTTGGCATGTGTGGGAAAGTGGATTGGCGCCCGTGGGTAAGTTTTAGACAAGTGAATTGGCGTACAGGGATTAGTTTTAGGCTAGCGGATTGACGAACGTGGACTTATTTCAGGCAAAGCGACTGGATGCGCGATGCCCATAATCTGCCACGTATTTCTCTCATGTGTACAAAAAGTGGGGGCAAATTTCCGAATATTGTCGAAGCGGGTATAATATGTGGCTCCTGCGCCGACATAGTAAGGACACTATATATGCACTCCACTATTACGCAGAAGAGCTTGACCTGGTTTTTGGCTTTTGTGTTGTGTCTCAGTTCGCTGGGAATTGTATGCATTCAAACGACTCCAGCGTTCGCAATCACCGAAAATACCGAGGCCGAGTTAACTCAAACTCAAAAGAGGATTGAGGATTCTGCTGCTGCTTATGATGAGGCTGCCGCTGTTATGCTTTCTCTCGAAGAGGAGATAGGCGAAAACGAAGCAAAGATTAGCAAGCTCAAAGAAACCCTGCCTGAACAGCAAGAAAAGAGCAACGAAGCAACCGTCATTCTTTATAAGCTCCAAGAAGATGGTTTTAACCTGCTCAACATGGTATTGAATGCAGGAAGTCTCGACGAGTTCCTCAGCACCCTCGAATATATCACGCGAATCCAAGACAACAATATGCAAGAAATCGCACGCCTCAACGAGATGAAGGCTGAGCTTGAAGAGTCGCAAAAAAGCTTAAGCGAGCGAAAGAAGCAAGCCGAAGAAGAAGCACGCACGGCTGATGCGGCACTAAAAGAAGCCCAGGATCTGCGCGAAGCAGCACAAAGAAAAGCCGAGGAAGAGGCTGCAGCTGAAGCTGAGGCAGCAGCAGCGGCTATTGCTGCGGCAGAGGCACAGGCTGCGACTGAAGCAGGATCCCAGGCGAGCCCGGAAGCACCTCCTTCCTCAGAGACACCAGCAGTGTCAGCACCTGGTCAAGTTGACTGGGGCACCGATAAAACCAATTTCGTAAATGAGTGGGGAGCTCGCATTGACGCATATCTTGCTGGATCACCTACTGCAGGATACGGGCGTGTATATGCCGAGGCTGCCTGGAACTACGGTGTTGACCCACGCTATTCTCCGGCAATCTCAAACACTGAGAGCACTAAAGGTCAGTATTGCTTCAAGCCCTATAACGCATGGGGATGGATGACTTCAACAAATTGGGGCAGCTGGGAAGAGGCTATAGACGCTCACGTACGAGGGCTTTCGCGTGGATACAGTTACACAATCTGCATTGCTGATGCGAAAAAGTATTGTGCAAATTGGGAGCATTGGTACAACTCCACCCTCAATCAGATGAATATGATTTAAACGCCGTCGCTATTATCGAGCACGCGGCATTTCGTTTCGGAGATGCCAGTTTGTAGTGCGTGCCCGTTTTCGACAGCATGGCAGACACAAGGAATCTTAGCGATAAAGCCATGCTACAATGATTCGGTGTGACCATCGGAAGCGATGGACGTGGCATCATCAGTTACGGAAAAGAAAGAAGAAACAACCATGTCAAAAGGATCTTACTCGTTTACAACTCCCATCTACTACGTGAATGCCATGCCTCATTTGGGCACCGCTTACACGACAATAGCAGCCGATACGGTAGCTCGTTATCAGCGAATGAATGGCTTCGATGTGGCATTCGTAACTGGTCTCGATGAACATGGGCAGAAAATTGCTGAAACGGCAGAAAAAAATGGCATGGATCCTCTTGCTTGGTGCGATTCGATGGAGCCGCACTTTCGCGATGCGTGGGATATGCTCGATATCACCTACACAGACTTTGTGCGCACTACCGAGCCTCGGCACGCCCGCACCGTCCAGAAGTTTTGGCAAAAGATTTACGACGAAGGCCAACTTTATAAGGGTGCATATGAAGGCTGGTATTGCGTTCACGAGGAAACCTATTACGCAGAAAGCGATCTCGAAAAAAACGAAGAGAATGTATTTGTCTGTCCAGAGTGTAAACGTCCTGTTCAGCAAGCTTCAGGCGAAGAAAACTGGTTTTTCAAACTTTCAGAATATCAGGACAAGCTGCTTGCATTTTATGAAGAAAACCCTGATTTTATTAGGCCTGAAACTCGCAGAAACGAGATTGTCTCATTCGTGAGCGGCGGCTTAAAAGACCTTTCCATATCACGTTCGACTTTTGATTGGGGAGTACCCCTGCCTTTCGATGAGGGCCATGTTGCCTATGTGTGGGCAGATGCGCTTCTTGCTTATATTACGGGTATTGGATTTGCGGACCCAGAGCGTGGAGATGAGTTTGACCTGCGCTGGCCTATGCAGTATCACTTCGTGGGCAAAGACATCATTCGCTTTCATTGCGTTATTTGGCCAGCCATGCTTATGGCAGCAGGTCTACCGATCGCCCATACAGTATTTGGACACGGCTTTCTCCTCACCAAAGGCGAAAAAATGTCAAAATCAAAAGGCAATGCGCTAAAGCCAGAAGATTTGATTGGCGTGTTTGGCGTGGATGCGTATCGCTACTACTTTATGAGCGATGTCCAGTTTGGCCATGACGGTAGCATTTCGCTTGAACGCATGGTGCAAGTTTATAATGCCGATCTGGCAAATACCTGGGGAAACCTTTGCTCGCGCGTATTTAATATGACCACCAAATACTTCGATGGCAAGGTTCCGACTCCACCATCTGGCGCTGAGGAAAATCCTCTCAAAGAAATCGTTGATACGCTTTATGCAGAATATGATGCTGCATTAGGCTTGGTTGACTTCACGAAAGCCGCTGCTGCAGTGCAAAAGCTAGCAGGACGTGTAAACCTCTATGTTGAAGAATCTGCGCCATGGAACTTGGCAAAACAGGAAGAAACTGCAGATGAGCTTGCTGCGGTCATATACAATGCTCTCGAGGCAATCCGTGTGATTGCGCTCTATATGGCACCTTTTATGCCCAATACATCTAAAGAGGTTTTCAAGCGCTTGAGCTTGGGCGATATTACCGAAGTCGTCGATATTGAGGCTGCAAGTGTATGGGGTCTGCTTCCAAGCGGAAACACAGTCGAGACGGGCGATCCGCTCTTCCCACGCCTTGATGTTGACGCAATCGAATTCGATGTCGAATAAGTCTGCGTGCTAGACGCCTTCGTTTTGCAGGAAAGGAGAATCGTTGAACTTCGATGAACCGTTATTCGCCGATGCTCTTTTCCGAAAAAAAGGAAAAAAAGGTGCTTTTAAAATTGTGCCAAGCCCTGAGCTGGAAGCTGATGTAGCAGATACGCATGCACACCTGGGCATGCTGCCTGACGTTCCCCTGAACTTAGCGCGCTGCGCACTTCATAGACTTCAGTTTATTTGCTCCATTACTGATCCTACCGAAGAGGCTGATCAGACCTACGAAAAGTTAGAAGAGTGGCAATCTAGCGCACAGAATCTATTGCCTTTAGTAATCAAAAATACTTTAGCTGAGCTGGGCAGTCAATCAAGCGCCAGCCAGCCTTTTATGGATACGCTTGCACAACTCGATGAAAGTGAACAGCACAGCGTGATAGACAGCTTGAGTATTCCACACGTTCGGGTGAGTTGCGGCTGTCATCCTCACAACGCGGAAAAGTTTACGCCCGAAATTGAACAACGTTTACGTTATAGGTTGAAGGATTCAAAAAGCTGCGCGGTGGGTGAGGTTGGGCTCGATTATCACTACGATTACTCGCCTCGCCAAACACAGCGCGAAGTGTTTCGGCGGCAAATTCAGCTTGCCCACACCGCTGAAATGCCCCTCATTCTTCACTTACGTGAGGCTCATGATGATGGACTCAAAATTATGGATGAAGAGGGATTTCCTACGGCGGGAGTCTTGCTCCATTGCTTCAATCTTGACTTTGCTACGCTTGAGCCATGGCTAGAGCGCGGAGCCTATGTGGCATTTGGTGGACCCATTACGTTTGCAAAAAGTGATGAGACGCGCCAGGCTGCAAAGCGTGCACCACAAAATCGCATCCTCACTGAAACCGATGCTCCCTTTATGACACCGGCCCCAATGCGAGGCATGGTTTGCGGACCTGAGCACACGGTTTTTACGGCAGCGCGACTCGCAGAGGTCTGTGGCGCTCGCCCGGGCGAGGAACGACGCAGCTTTTTGCAAGAGATATACGGTTCAGCTCTGTGCTTGCTCGATAAAGAGTTGAGTTCTTGGCAGCGGGCTGAGATGAAGGCATAGGGGGAATTGCGACGATGAAGAAGTTGATTATCAATGCTTCGCCACGAATTGACGGGAGAAGCGCCCAGCTCACCACTTTTCTTTTAGCATCCTTTGCGGAAGAAAACCCCGCCTTTGGGCTTGTCCTATTTGAGCTTGCCGAGCACTACCTTGATGGTTGTATTGCCTGCGATGAGTGTAAAGACGACTATGAATGCATCATCGATGACGACATGCAAGTGCTCTATCCCTTGCTCGATGAAGCTGATGAGCTCGTTGTTGTCTCGCCAGTCTTTTTCGCAGGACCTCCTTCGCAACTCAAAGCACTTCTCGACCGGCTTCAGCCCTATTACTGGAAGAGGATGAGAGAGTCGTCCCAAGCAAAGCGCCCTGCGCGTCTCTTCGTGCTGGGAGAAGGAGGCGATCCTCACGGCTTTGCTCCGCTTGTAATTTCTGCTCGTTCCGCACTTGCGGTTGCAGGATTTTCGCTAGATGAGGTCTATGACGGCAGAAGGCTTCAAGGCGAAGAGCTTGATAATCTTGCACGTTTCCCGGAGCTCTATCGCGTCGAAAGAGCAGATTTTGACAAGCCGATTCCTCCCGGATTCCAAGGTGAAGCTGATGTCTAAACTATCTCCGCTTGCTTCAGTTTCCGCCACACGAGAGGTATTAGAAAAGTTTGGGCTTGCGACAAAAAAGTCTTTTGGCCAGCACTTCTTAATCAACGATGGTGTCGTTTCGCGTATTTGCGAGCTTGCTGAGCTTTCCGAAAGAGATACGGTGCTTGAGGTTGGGCCCGGAATTGGCACACTTACAATTGCTCTTTTGCAGCGCGCTGGATCTGTAGTGGCAATCGAGAGAGACGCGGATTTACCTGCCGTACTCGCCGAAACTTGCTCAGACTATGAGAACTTCAGCCTTATCGAGAAAGATGCTCTTGATCTCGAGGAACAAGATCTTTCCGTGCTCAATGCTGGGAAAGGGCTTGCTCCCAACAAGTTTGTGGCAAATCTACCTTATGCCGTTGCGGCAACCTTGATATTAGATTACTTCGAAAAGCTTTCTTTCCTTGAGTCCGCTACGATTATGATTCAGAGTGAAGTTGCGGATCGAATTTGCGCGAAGCCAGGAACGAAAGCTTATGGTGCCTACACCGTAAAGTTGAGTTTGTATACCCAGGTAAGCAATCGATTTAGCGTTGGACCGCAGAACTTCTTTCCGCCTCCGCGCGTTGACAGTGCGGTTATCCGACTCGATCGAGTGAAGCCAGTTAATCAGGATGGGCAGCCACTTGACCAAGATACCCTGTATGCAGCAGCCCTCATGGCCGATGCCGCCTTTGCCACCAGGCGAAAGACTATTCTCAACTCCTGTAAGACGCACTTTGCTTTATTAGGCGAGCGCGGCGAAGTTTTACAGGAGCATATTCATCAGATTCTTGATGAAGGCGGAGTTGGTGAGCGCGTTCGTGGAGAGAGTCTTTCACGCGAAGACTTTCTTAGACTAGGACAGATTGCGGCTCGTTATCTATAGCTCTTCCCTTTATCGGCCGCCACACCACGCTATTTCTCTACTTCAAACGGCAGAATACATATTTGCTCTTTAGGTAGCAGAAAAGTAATGCTTTTATGCAGTATATGGACAGCATTGACAGCCATGATAAACTATGTGCTTGTTATTTGTGTTCGTAATAGCGTAGGGCAAAGAGGAGCGCATGGATTTAGCAAAGCAAGCGAAGATAGTTGATTCAATTCACGATACCCTTAATGACTTTGTAGGTCAACGCCTAAAAGTAAGGGCAAATATGGGCAGGTCAAAAATCGTCGAGAACGAGGGCGTACTGATGCAGGTGCATCCCCAGCTTTTCATTATGGAAGTTGATCGGAAGCGCGGAAGAACCGCCAGGCAGTCGTATCAATATGTTGATGTACTCACCGGGATGGTCGAGCTGAGCCAAGATGGCGAACCCATCTTCGAGCCTTTTATTGAGGAAGCTCCACAGGATGTGACTATCATCAATCTCGAAAAAGACACCGAAGTTGAAATCGAAGAAACTATCCTTACGTAAATTCGCTATTCCCTTCATCGTTTTGGTTACAAGCAATAAGCCTTCCTATTTCTTGTCGTAGGCTTTCTATTGAGCTGCTATAATCATGCGTGGTGGGAACTAATTCGTGGTAGAGAGGTGTAATCATGCAACATGCGATCATTTTCGATGAAGATGTAACAGATCAGACTGGACGAGCTCTTCTAGAAGATTTTCTCAAGCTCTGTGATCAGCTTGGCAAAAAAAACTGATTTCTCTCGGAGGATGATTATTCGCATGACCTCTGACAGGGCCAACGATGATATGGCTCCAATCTATGTTGTGGCATGCAAGTGCTCAAATACCGAAGATTGGTTGTGCTACTGGCCTGCAAATGTTGATGCTACCTATCGCGCCCTTTTAAGCTATGTTTCACGCTTCCTAAAAGAGCATTGGGCAAATTCAATCGAGCTCATTTACTTAGACGGAAACAGCAGCATGCTGCGTTGTACCAACATTTTTGGAATGCCTTCCAAAAATGATCAGGTGGTCACTCCTGCCGATTTTACGAACACGGACGAAAGCTAATAGACGCAGCGAGCCAAGAGCAATAGAATATTCACGACTCATAGAGAGTGTTGGAGCTACCTTGACTCGAAAGGAGAAGCTTGATGCCTACTGATTTAAGCGGACGTCATTTTCTCAAGCTGCTCGATTTTACACCTGATGAAATTCGTCAATTAATCGAACTTTCTAAAAAATTTAAAGCTCTCAAGCATGAGGGTACGCCTCATCGTTATCTTGAGGGAAAAAATATCGTCTTATTGTTCGAAAAAACTTCTACACGCACGCGTTGTGCCTTTGAGGTGGCAGGCTACGATTTAGGAATGGGTGTAACCTACCTCGATCACGGTTCCTCTCAGATGGGCAAAAAAGAGTCAATTGAAGATACTGCCCGCGTGCTGGGGCGTATGTATGACGGTATCGAGTATCGCGGTTATGACCAGGCGATTGTTGAAGAGCTTGCCGCCAATGCTGGCGTTCCTGTTTGGAACGGTCTTACTACCGAGTTTCATCCGACACAGATGATTGCTGACATGCTCACGATTGAAGAAAATTTCCCGCAGGGAATTCAAGGCCAAAAGTTGGTCTTTTTTGGTGATGCTCAAAACAACGTTGCAAACTCGCTGATGGTGGTATGTGCCAAGCTGGGCATGCATTTTGTTGCTTGTGGTCCGGCAGAGCAGATGCCAAGCGCAGATCTTGTAGAAACTTGTAAAGCAATCGCATCGCAAACAGGTGCCAAAATCACTCTCACTGAAGATGTCGCGCAAGCAGCTTCTGGCGCACATATTATCTATACCGACATTTGGGTTTCTATGGGCGAGCCAGATGAGCTATGGGAAAAACGTATACAGCTTCTTACGCCATATCGCGTAAGCAAAGAAGTAATGGAAATGGCTTCGCCTGATGCAATATTTATGCATTGCTTACCTTCGTTCCACGATGTTAAAACCACCATTGGTCGCGATATTGCTGAAAAGTTTGGAGTGACGGAAATGGAAGTGAGCGACGAGGTGTTTGAATCGTCGCAATCGCGGGTCTTTGATGAGGCGGAAAACCGCATGCACAGCATCAAAGCGGTTATGTACGCAACGCTATCTTAAACCCTCACGCACCCGTAAGACTCTCGAGGAGAACTAAGGCTTTGCTCGTTGGGTCCGTGCATCGCATGTACGACTGCCAGCATGTTTGAGCGGGAACAATGCGAGTTAACGAGCATTCTTCTTTTTCACATGATTGCGAACAGCCTTCATTTCGTTGAAGCTCCCAACCATAGTTTTGATTTTCATCTCTTCAATTTGTCGTGAGTTCAAGCCTTCGTAACCCAGCTCTTTCTTCAGTTTTTGGTAGCTAGCCATACGCCTTTCGTCGAGACGACCCTCTTCGAGCGCCTGCTTAATTGCGCATCCGGGTTCACTCTCGTGGGTGCAATCTCCAAACTTACACTGCTGTGCTAAGGATTCGATGTCTGAGAATGATTTGGTCAAATTAGCAGAGTCAAGACCAAATTCTCGCATACCCGGAGTGTCGATAATGGCTCCTCCGTTATCAAGAACAAATAATTCCCGTCGTGTGGTAGTATGTCGACCTTTGCCATCTTGCCGCGTGTCTGCAGTGGCAATTGCATCATAACCGAGCAGGTGATTGACGATAGTTGATTTGCCGATTCCTGAAGAGCCGACAAAGGATGCAGTAGTCTCCTCATCGATATAGCGCGCTACCGCTGCGAAGCTGCTTTCGTCATCAAGAGAAGTTATGAGAACATCTACCCCAAAGGCAATCGAAGAAACCTCAGAAACGGAAGCTTCAAGATTCTCAGCTAAATCTGCCTTTGTGAGGATTATTACGGGAGTTGAGCCGCTTTCCCATGCAGCTGAGAGATAGCGTTCGAGTCGATTGATGCTGTAGTCTTCATTGAGAGCCATGCAAACGAAAAGTATATCGACATTCGCTGCGATTACTTGAGATTGATCACCAGAACTGACTGCCATGCGTTTGAATACGCTTTTGCGAGGTAACACTTCCTCGATAATGAGACGATCGGTGTCAGAGCTTTCTTTGCGCAGCTTGACGTAATCACCAACAGCGGGGTAGTCTTCGAGGCGTGATGTGGCATGACGGTATTTTCCAGAGACTTCTGCAAGGAGGTCTGCGCCTTCAAGAGACACCTTATAAAGCTCATTATATTGCGATATAACTCGTGCAGTAAGAGTTTCACTCATGTACGCTCGCCCTCTTTCTCGTTGGGAGTTGATGTACTGGGCGCCCTCGAGAGGGATAGCGTCTATCTTAGCTGATTTGCCACCTTTTCAAAGTGGCAAGATGCGTACGCAGTGTCTTCCGTGCTTCATTCGTGTTCACAAGCTGCTCCTTGTAACGAGAGGACTTGGTTTGTCTTGTTTTGATTATACGAGCCTTGGCTAAGAACCAAAAGCAACCACTTGTTGCTACCTTGGTTTTCTGCTTTACGGGGGAGGGTAGAGCGGCTAGTAACTCTTTGCCATCTCATCGCTTACGATATCTGCGGTCATATTCCATTGCTCATCAGGCGTGATATTTGCCTTTCCATCACCTTCTTGATCGCCGTAATTTCCGAAATAGGCATGATTGCCTCCTTCGATTATTTGCTCCTTGTATTGGGTGGGCATTAATTCTCTGCCAGAAACCACCATGTCGTATGTGAGAATAGTATCGTTGCTGCCATATATCGACACAACAGATAGTTCGGTATCAGAAAGATCATCAATCGAGTAAGAGCCTAGTAAAACTAATCCATCGAGCTTGGAAGCGTTTTGCGAAGCGTAATGTGAAGCACTTAAGCCGCCAAGCGAATGACCACCAATCCACCAGTTCTTGACATCAGGATATCGCGCCATGATGCTATCCGCAGCATTGACATCAAGAATTGCAAGATTAAAAGGCATTTCTACGACTATACACAAATATCCATCTTGAGCTATTTCATGCATGAGCGGTGCATATGAGAGGTATTCCACCTTTGCCCCCGGATAGAATAGCAATGCATGCTCTGCCGCAGAAGGCCCAAAGGAAAGATAGTTTGATTCGTGCTCAACCATTACTTCTGTCGTCGATGTTTCGTACACCTCATTGGAATCGAGCGCATGATAATAATCAGAGGCATAGATGAGGAAGGCAAGGACTGCAGCTACGAGGATAGCTGCTAGTACGGAAAGAACCACGGCTAAACGCTTGGGCCAAGATTTTTGCCTGTGAGCACCGATGCTCGTAGTGCTGTTTTCCAAGAATCACTCCCTTGTTGAGTTTTTAGTTATATTCATACCGAGGACACCAATAATGACAGCGAGCGCGCCAAGGGCGTGGTACCAGTAAAAACTCTCATTGAGGAAAACGGCACCGACCACAAGTGAGATTATGGTGGCAAGGTTATTAAACACGCTCATCTTCGAAGCCTGAAGCTTGGAGAGCGCATAGTTTGAAAGAAAAGCCGAGCAATACGAGGAAGCAACACCCAAGAACAAAATTGCAACAAGGTAATCTATATGGGCGAAAGCGTCAAAAAAGTGAGGCAGGCTATCTTGAGAAATATTGACTCCGAGCGCAATCCCGCTAAAAATGACGCAGCCGACGAGCGAAATGACGGTCGTTAAGGTGAACACTGAGTACGTTTGCGTAAGTTTTCGCGTAAGAACAGTCGAGCATGACATGGCGAAGGTCGCTCCAAGGATCAAGGCAATTCCGAGAGGGCTGTAAGATACTTCAAGTGCTCCGCTCATCAGGAAGATGAAGATTACGCCTCCGACAGATATCGCCACAAAAAGACATTTGGCAGGAGTAATGCGTTCCTTCAGCACGAAAAGGGCAAGAATTAAAATCAGCGCAGGACTGAGCGCTTGGATAATGCCAGCTTGAATCGTTTCGATGTATACCAAGCTGAGTGTTTGAAGAAGAAAGAAGAGAAAGGGGTAGAAAAACGACAAACCAAAGATTGGCAGCATATCTTTGAATGAAAGCTTGGGACCTTCTCTTTTGACAAGAACTACTCCGATTGCAATAAGCCCTGCAATCAAAAAACGATGTGCTAATACATCAATTGAAGAAGCGTATTGTAAGCAGACCTTGATAGCCATGAAAGAGAGGCCAATTGTGCAGGCGAAGGCAAAGGCCGCAGAATATGCTTTCAGATTATTATTCATGTAGCAAACTATACACCCTGATTGAGGGAATGTAGCCACGAAGCAGGCTTCGGCGAAAGCAAGGCGATGTATTTCAATAACAGTTTAGCTCGCAGGGGGTATCTGTGGTAGCGTCTCGAACGATGATGCAAGAACCCGCTTGAGCGCTTACGTGCGCGACGTAATCAAATGAAAAGACAGCTCAATTCTTGAAGATCTGAGCAGGGGCCGCCTTAATCTTCGTAAGTTTGAGGTAGTATGAAACGGGCTTGAATACGGAAGGGGAGGCTTATGGAGATGTCTCTTGACCGATCCTCCCAAGACAGGATCGTCGAAGCGCTCATTCATAATACGCCGATAGCGTATATCGTTTTAGACGACCAATATCGCATTCATTTTCTTAATGATAGCTTTTTAGAGCTCAGAAATCTTTCAAGAGAAGAGACGCTTGGTGAGCTTTGCTACAACATTTCAAATAAGGGAATACCGTGTGCGCAATGCGCAGTTAGGGTTGCCCTTGAGTCGAAGAAGCCCGAGATCATACACAGAAAAGATGTTTTACCAGATGACTGTGTCCGCTATATTGATGATTACGCAATTCCCCTTAAGCTAAAAGCAGCAGATGGAGCGGTTCCAGAGGAAAAGGGTAGTGGCCAGGCATCACGCACGTATATCCTCGAGATCATGACTGATCGAAGTTCAGTAATGAATGCTCGTGCGAAGCGCACCAAAGCACTAAGTGACATCCTAAAAACTCTGGTTGAAATATTGGAGTCTAAAGACGGGTATACAGCACTCCATTCAAGGCATGTGCATTACTATGCGCGTCGTCTTGCAGAAGGACTGGGATTGCCTGAGCAAGAAGTGGACGAGCTTGCGATTGCGGGCCTTCTTCACGACATTGGCAAGGTCGAGATATCGCGTGAGATTATCAACAAGCCAGGAAAGCTCAATGATGCGGAATATACCGCCATGAAAGAGCATCCGGTGTTCGGGGATGGCATGCTCGAGGGTTTTTCGAGTTTCGAGCGAATTCGCACTCACGTGCGTCATCACCACGAGCGAGTCGACGGGGCTGGGTATCCTGATGCTTTAGGTAACGAGCATCTAAGCCTCGGTGCAAAAGTGCTTGCAGTTGCAGACACCTACGACGCGATGACTACTGACCGCTCTTACCGAAAAGCCCGCACTCAAGAAGAAGCGTTCGAAGAGCTTCGACGCGTCAAAGGCACTCAGCTTGACGCAAGCCTTGTTGACTGTTTTGTCACGCTCGATTTGTCAGGCGAGAAGACAGCGCTAGGACAAGAAGACACAAAGACAAATGAAGTGGTTAGAAGGCTGTCAGACTCAATGGTAAAAACCGAGAATCTCAAAGAGATGCGTGCTCACATGACCTATAAGTCAGAAGTAGATGAAAACGAACTCCTTCGTGCGATTTTCGATAACACTCCTTGCGGCTATGCGCTCTTCGATAAAAATAGTCAGCCGGTTTTTGCAAGCGATTATTATCTTGATTACCGCGGCATCACACAAGCGCAATTTTTGGAAACACGCGACGCTGACGAGATAATTGCGCGTAGCCTCTTAGAAAAAGAGACGCTTCATGAGATGCGGACAGAATTCCTTGGAGGGCAAGATAAAACCTACGAGCTTTTTTCGATTCCTGTTATAGATGACGAACTGCACGAAAGCCATGTCATATGGTGCATCATCGACCGCAGCGAGGAAATCGAAATTGCGCACTCATTTGATTGCGATTTCGTGAGCGTTATCAGGCTAATCAGAGCTCTCATCTCAAGACGATTCGATAATGAGGCCTCAAAAGAGCAGATAGAAGAACTCGAAGAGAGCCTGTGGGCGCTCGAACGTGATCGAGACGAATTACTCAGAGTGTAGGCAACGAGTTAAATAGTGCGTAGCTCTTCGTAGGTTTCCCAATCAATCCATCCGCTTGGCAACTCGGTGTCGTCGTGGCAGCGTGAGCAGTAGTTAACTGACGCACGATGCCCCTTATGGCAGGTTCCACAGTCTTCCTCGAGATGATGAGCTTCGTGCGGATTACGAGCCAAGTGCGAAGTGATAGCGGTCAAGTCTTCGCGAGATGTAATCTCGGTGCCGTTTGAGCTTACGTGGTGACAGCTTTCGTTAAGACAAAACTCATCAGCTGTTGCTCCACGAGCTTCGGTTAAATCGCTTAAGCTCCGCTCATTGAGAGGATACTCGTAATCGCCCGACACCCAATGAGCTCCCTCGGAGAGCTGCTCGGCTATGGTAGGTTCGTGGCAGTTGAGGCAGGCAACATTTTCGTCTTTATGGGCGATAGCCATCATTGCATTGGCATCGTCGACGGTATTTCCGTATTTGTCGAAGCTTGCCTGACCTGGTTCGGCATCGTAGTTAGCCAGATAAGGATCCATTGGGGTGTGGCAGACTGCCCCGCAGAAACTTGGCTGCTCATGCCAGACCCAAAAGCCGGCGCCAGCTACTACTAAGACAAGAGCGAGAACCCCTACGGTAATCCTTCTCTTTTTGATCTTTTTGCTTGGCTCACTCATAGCATTGCCAATGCTTCGTCGACGGCGGCTTCAGCCTTATCAAGGTTTGTGGTAGAAAGCGTAGGATTGTGCGCGCCTTCACTATTTTCTACCATTACGTAATCCCAATACCATTGGGAAGTGCGGTGAAGTTTTTGCACTTGTGTCAGCTTATCGCCAGTCAACTCGCCAGAAGCGATTTGCTCTTTCATAACCTTCACAAGCTCTTCTATCTTTAAGCTGATGCTCTGTACTCTCGTTTCTGACTGCTTTTGCCATTCAGCTACCTGCCCTGGAAGATCCTTGTGACAGTCCATGCAGTCATTTTCAAGAAGCTCTTGATTCTCAAGCGGGCTTACCCAGTTGTGCGATACAAACTTGCTTCCATCTTCGGCGTACTCAGTTCCCATATGGCAATCTGCGCAGCTGTAGCCAAGCTTAGCCATGTAGTTTTGCTCGCCACCATAAATTGTTTCGAACTCTGGATGCTGTACCTTTACCATAGGCGTGCCTGTGTCGGGGTAGGTCCAGTCTGAATAACCTGCTTCATCGTAGTAGGCAAGCATGGCTTCGGCGGTCATTTGATCGAGCCCCGTGTAGGGGTTGGTGGTAACTCCGCCAGGGAAGTAATACTCGTTGTGGCACTGACCACAAGTTTGGGCTTCTACAGGAACCTTGCCTACGTCGTTGCCTAGCGAGTCAATAAAGAATTTGTTGCCAATAGCAAAACCTGAAGGATCATTTGCATGGCAGTTATAGCAGCTAATAGATTCAGAGTATTGGCTAACGGTTTCGAAGAAGTTTTGGTTGTACACATCAGTGCCCTGCGAGTTTACCGTTGCAGTAAACTGTGGCGTTTTGCAGGTGATGCATCCCGCTTTGGTTGTTTCGTTTACGCGGGGGGTGCTTGTGACGCTCTCTAAAGAGTATAGGTGTGAGGCGGGCTCGTCGTAGCCTTTCGAGAAGCCATATCCTGCATATAAGGTGTTAAGAGCGGGGTAAAGTTCTAAGTAGTTATGTTTGTCAGAATCAGGCGAGTTTTCGAGATTCTCCTGGTAAGAAGCATACTCGTAAGGATAAATATCCTTCCATTGGTCTGCGGTAACTACGCCAAATTCATCTGGGTCGGGCTGCTCCCCAGTAAATTTCTCAGCGTTGTGGGCGGCTTGCTCAGCCTTTGGATCGTTTGCTTTTGGTGCGCAAGCAACCATGCCGGTGATTACGGTGATGACACACAATACCGCAACCCACAGAGTTAGTTTTCTTTTCCATTTCATAAGGTTCTCCTCGCCTTGAACTTCCCCTGAAATTGGTGCTCCTCTTGTTTATTGAATAAACAGTTAGCTCAAAGTTTAACAAGTTTCGCTAATGAAGTCTGTTGCATTAATCACGAGCAAGCTTGTTTTTTGCGCCACTAAGCAGGGTTTTTGTGCCAGCTTGCAGAGAGTAAGCAGGCTAAACATCAAGAAATACCATTCATCTTCACCGGTGTGGAGCTGCCGGCTTTCTGCGCAGGAGTGTTTCGTCACCAGCTGTCGAACTGAGGGATTATCCCGATTGACCCCGTCTCTTAGCCCGTGCAAAGATTGAGATGTCGCAAATGCAACCGAGGAAGGAGAGCCTTACATGGCAACGAGAAACTGCGAGCTATTCGCGGGTATTCAAGTCGAACATGTGGCACCCATGCTGAAGTGCTTAGGGGCGCGAAAGAAGAAATATGCCAAAGGAGATTTCATCTTTCATGCGGGTGAATCGGTATCTTACGTTGGTGTGGTAGTGCAGGGTGCGATCAGTTTAGTTCAAGAGGATTATTGGGGCAATCGTTCGCTACTTGAGCATGTTGGCGAAGGTGGTTTGTTTGGCGAGGCTTTCGCATGCGTAGACAACACCGCAGTACCCATGAGTGCGATTGCACTTGAAGATGTCGAAGTTCTTCAGGTTGATTACAAGCGCATTATTACAACGTGCTCGTCAGAGTGTGCATTTCACCTGATACTGATTAAGAATATGTTGGCTTGCATGGCAAAAAGAAACATTGCACTGATGCGAAAAATCGAGCATATTAGCAAGCGCAGCATTAATGACAAAGTGCTTTCTTACCTATCTGCTCAGGCTATGCGCCACGATGCTCCTTCGTTCGAAATACCTTTTTCTCGTCAGGAGTTTGCCGATTATCTTTCGGTGGATAGAGCCTCTCTTTCACGAGCACTCGGCTCCATGCGCAAAGAGGGTCTTATTGATGTAAAAGGAAGACATTTCGAATTGCTGTAATCGCTGCGTGCTCCTAGGATGGCGTGAGCTTAGTGGGTGCACGCGAGCTTGCGCCCCGTATTGGTGGAGCGCACTCGCATGCGAAATCGTCTCTATTGAGGCTTAAGCTCTGTCCAGGGAAGCGCAGGGAAATCAACAAGATAATCGCGCAAGAACTCAAATTGCGGCTGTTCAGCCAAAAAATCATCTACAAAGAAGGGCATTCCGCAGCTTTTGCCGAATCGGGCATTGATGCTAAAAGCTTTAGCCGTGTCAGTCGATCCTACTTTTCCATCAACCGAGCCTTGTGGGCGATAGGGAAGGCGTGAGCCATAGTCCATAGGGTCGCGATCGTAATGCGAACAAATACTCCGCACTCCGGGATGATCTTCTTCGCCCAGGTAGGGATCGTAGTGGTCGGCAAGAATCTCTTTTGCAAGCTCTAAATCAATCTTGCCCTTATGCTGTTCGAGTAGCTGTGGGATACGCACAAATCGCGATCCGCTGGGCTCTTTTACGTTGGCAAAAACGGTGGCATCTTTTGTCTCATAGGTGCGGATGCGAGGGTCGAGAGCCGCGTTAAATCCTGCGTAGTAACCGTCCTTGGTTTTATCAGCGTTATAAAACTTTAATCCTAGCTCGTATCGCATGATTTCATTAGTGGATAAGTCGCCTACAAGCCAGGTATTTGCATAGCCTCCGGTGTTGCCTTCGTTCATAACCGAAACGAATTCGTCGAGGTTAGTTGCATATTGTGCTGCCTGGCGGATGCGTAAAAACTCTGGTATACCGGTTTGTGCGTAAGCCTTGAACGCCCCGATGGTAGTTTCTGCAATAAGAAGCGTTTCGGTTTGGTAGTAGTCAGCTTGGCTGTGGATGTAACCGGGCTTACTTTGCATGATGATATGCTGTCCCGACTCGGGGACTATATCTATTACCACATTGGCATAACGTCCGTTTTCGTATGTCTGCCAGGTACTATGTGCAGCAACAATCTTTCCGTCATGGGTGTATGAACCGGTGGCGATGAAAGCGCTGCAATGGTTTTTGTGTTCCCATGCTGCAGGAGTTCCTGCCTGAACTACGCCAGCAGGTTCGCCTTTATAGTAGTCATCGACAACCTTTGGGAACCAGTAATCAGTGAGTTCAGAATTTGCGTTCCATACGATAAGATCCCACAGGTCAAAAGTTGCACCTCCCGATTGAGACCCTTCGACGATTCCTGTGAGCTCATCAAGCCATTCCTGGCCGATACTTGCCTCCCACATGCTTTGCGCGCCGGCTTTAAAGTAGTCCCAATCGTAGCCTTGAACTTCTGCAAAGTAGTCTTTTTGCCGCGTGATAGTGTCTTCAATGAGCGAGCCGAAGAGTTCACCGTATTGCTGCCCACGAACTCGTGGCGCGCCTTCGATATGAAGAAAATGCCAGCCATCTTGCATATAGGTGTAGCCCTTTTTGTCAGAGCTATAGCTTGTTTCCTGGGCTTTTTCGTTTGCCGCGGTCTGCCCAAGAGTTTCGACGCCAGAGGAGTAAAGCGGACTAAAACCTCCCTGCGATTGTTCGGCGTTCGTACTCGCGCTGCCTCCTTCGCTTGCGCACCCGACCAAGGCACCCGAAGCAAGCGATGCTCCGGCAATTGCCGCTGAGCCCACGCCCACGACTCCTGCTGTTTTGAAAAAGCTTCTACGTGAATACGAGCTTCGTTCGTTGGTTCTTTCTTCGCTGTAATCGTTTTCGTTCATAAACCACCCCTGTTCTTGTAGGGATAAACCCTAGGACTCACCGTACTTTCTATGTGATAGCTCTTTGATTATATGAAATGTATGCACTACAACATGAGACTTGTTACCAAGAGAAGAACTTCCGAAATGACAAATGCTTTCGAGCTGAATAAAACGCATCTTGACCGAATCGAAACAATCCGTGATTGCGGCAATGGTATTGTGGAGGTCGGATTCGACTAACACGTGGTCGAGCAAGCAGAAGAGAGAGGCAAAAAATGGATATAAAAAATGTCACACTCATCGGTGGCGGTGTATTAGGAAGTCAAATCGCCTATCAAACCGCATACAAAGGTTTCGACGTTACGATGTGGCTGCGCAGTGATGCTTCAATCGAGCGTGCTAAGCCAAAGCTTGAGAGATTGCATAAGATCTACCTTGCCGAACTTAGTGCAGCTAAAGAAAACGGTGGTCCTGTCAGCCGAGGACTTGTGCCAAATGCAAACGATATTTCTGGTGTTGATTTTGACGCATTGATTGCGAAGGCCAATGAGGCTTTCGAGAATATGAAATTCACAACCGATCTTGCTGAAGCTGTGAAAGATGCAGACCTCGTGATTGAGGCTTTGGCAGAGAATCCGCAGGAAAAGATTGACTTTTATACCAAGATGAAGTCACTCCTACCCGAAAAAACAATTATTGCGACCAATTCATCTACCTTGCTACCCAGCGTGCTTGCTGACTCGACAGGCCGACCCGAGAAGTTTTTGGCACTGCACTTTGCCAATAATATTTGGGCATCAAATACGGCAGAAGTTATGGGGCATGCGGGAACAGACGAAGAGGCTTATAACCAGGTCGCAGAGTTTGCTGCAGCAATTGGAATGATTCCGCTTTTGCTCAAGAAAGAACAGGCGGGCTATATCCTCAATACCATGCTCGTTCCTTTTCTTTCAGCCGCCGAACAGCTGCTCGTTGACGGAGTTGCTGATGTAGAAACTATCGATAAAACCTGGATGTTGGCAACGGGCGCACCTAACGGGCCTTTCCGCATCCTTGATGTCGTTGGCATAACAACTGCCTACAACATTGTGATGAATCATGAAGACACCCATACCGATCCAAATTCTTTGCATGCAAGAACGGCTAAGTTTTTAAAGGAAGAATATATCGACAAGGGCAAGTTGGGCATCAACGCTGGAGAAGGATTCTATAAGTACAACTAATCCAAATGCGTTGGAAATAATCAGGACAGAGGGGTCTCGCTTTGCAATCGTCAAAGCGAGGCTCTTTTCTAGCTGGCTCCAAGAAGAGCTCCCGCGTCTAATGGTTTCATAGGGCAAAAGACCCGTCTGCGTCTGGTATGTTCGCTTCGTTCGACCGCGTATGTCTAAGAAGCTCGATAGTGCGTGATTGTGGGGGTGCGCTCAGCTAGTGAATACGCATAAATCCATGGATGCGAGCCTGTTTCGGCACTTCAGCCGCACTGTAATCGCGCACTATCGCCAATTTCTTCCCTCAGCGCCCTTGTTACAAGGAACGCTAGCCACCCGCAACCAAGAAGCACGCTATAGCTTGTCACCCGCAACTGAGGAGCACGCTATAACTGCTCCTTTCAATCCGATAAGTCTTTTCCTTATGAAGCCAAGCAGGAAACCTGGGTCTTATCGGCAGGTGTAAGACCCCCAGCTTATGTGCGACGACGGATTGCTCTGAGAGTAATTACCGAAAGAATCATCAGCAGTGTTATTGCAAGTATGGCAATGTGCGTAAAATCGCCTGCCTTAGTTAAGGCTGAGTGATTTGAGCCTTGCTCGGGATTGGGGCTAGGGCTAGGAGTGGGGCCATCAATCGGTTCCCATTTTGCCCAATAGACTAAATCTCCCGAGCTTCCTCGAGCAATTTGAGTCACCGCAGTGCCGTTAAACTGCGCGTTGTCATACCAGCCCACAAAGCGCATGTCGCTTCGGTCGGCAGCAGCCTTCAGTGAAGATGGAAGACTCGTGGGCGAATATGTTGCGCTGTTGCTATGCTCACGAGGGTCGACATTATTATAGGTAATCGTATACAGGTCGCCCGGTTGAGCAAGAGTATTCATCTCGGTGGCACGCAAGATGTATTCGGTGGGCTCATAAACAGAAACTCCGAAGGTATAGAGCATCCCCTTATAGGCGGCCGATGAAGGAGTATAAAGTGGCGCGTTGGATACACGTTTTCCCAGGCCTTTAAAAACGCTACCCTGTGCAAGTGTTGCAAGAGCCTCGCTTTGATTAGGGCTGTCTAGCTCAAGAAGATAGGTGTCTTCATCATCGAAGGTAGCCCAGTCGCTTGAGGCAATGACACCCGAGATTACTACACCTGCTTCAACAGCGGCAATGCCATAGTCGTTAGACCTTGCGTCGTTGAAGCCAGGAAAAAACTTCGAAAGCTCGCTAAGCGTGCCTGTGGAGCTTGAATACATTAAAAGTGACCCGGACTTATGCAAATGTCCGTCACCGCTTACTAGTACCTTATCACCATGTGCCTGAACAAAGGGGCTATTTCCTGCTGCGGGGAGTTCGGCAACCTTTTGAGTGACACCATCAGCGGGGTTATATGTTAAAAGGTTTGTATTGTGCTCATATTCCTGCTTTTCCTCGCTAAAGAGCTTGCCCCCAGCCACATACAGGGTCTCATTACAATTGACGATGCCCGCATAATACGGAATGTTACTGCCGTTTAGCTCACTCCAGGAATTTATCGCAGGATCATAAGACCAGACACCCTGCGTATGGGGAGTCGTCGCTAGTCTTCCGGTTACGAAAATCTTGCCGTCGTAGGTTGTTATGGATGCACCTAATAGTGGGCTCGGAAATCCTGCAATTGCTTCCCACGATTTTGCGTTGACGTTTAGCTTGAATAGAGTTTCAGAAAGAGCTTCTTCGTCTGTGCTGTAGGGCATCAGGTAAAGATTGCCTGCAAGACCTGTCATTTTTACCGAAGCTGTTGAAGAGGAAAAGCCCTGGTCTTCGGTGGGAAGGGGATAGTCAATCTCAAAACGAGGTGTTTTTGATTCGTTTGGATACTCCGGAAAGGCTAGAAGGAAGCCCCCGCGACCTGTTCTGTTTTGTGCAAGGCTGGTAACTGCTACCTCATGAAGGCCATCCTGCATTGTGCTAGGACACAAAGCTATAATCTGGGTATCCGTCCAGCTCTGTATTGTCACTGAAGAGTCCGAGAGGGCTAGCGTCCCTGGGTTGTCGCCAAAAAAGTAACCTGAGATAGTAAGCTCATATTCATTTTGGCTGTTCAGGTTTGTTTGGACACTATCAATTACGGGTGTGTAATCGCCTGCCTCGTGATAGCTCAGGTCAAGTTCGCCCCCTGATGTGCATTTGCCGTCAAAAGCATCGATTGGCTTAACCGAACCCTTAAGGCGTGCTGCACGCAGTTTTGCTTGTTCAGAAGCCAGCTTGCTTGTGTCATCATTGAGCGCTAAGACCGCTGCTGCTCCTGTAGCTGCTGGTGCAGCCATTGAGGTCCCGCTCGAGTACGCGTAGGGAACAGCAGAATCCGAAGCGCCCACACCAAAAGCGTCTACATGATACGACGCTGGATGGTTCTCTGTGCTTCCCTCTTCGACAAAGAAGTCGATTCTTCCCTCGAGCCATAAGGTATGCCCGTCGTTGTGGATGAGGGGAGTTGCCTCATTTTTAATGCAGAAGCTTTCAAGATCAAGAGATACTGTGCCCCAATCGTTGCCAGATAATGCCTCACTAGCGGCAACCGCGCCTATGTCCTCGTTTGGCGAAGAGTTTTTGACGCACTTAACAATAAGACGGGCTCCGCTTGTGCCTGTCCAGCCTTCGGTGTTGAAGTGAAAGGCGACCTGGTCTACCTCACCCTCTTTATCTTTAGGTATTTCAACGAACACACGAGAATACTGTGAGTACATAGTGGTGTTACCAAACTCCACCGTACCCTCTTCTAAGTCTTTTTCCTCAATCTTCCAGGACATTTCTTGGGTTGGGTTACTAGGTGAATGCTCAAAGTAGGCATCCGCGTCGTAACCGCCAATAGATTCTGTTCCTATGTTCTCGTAGGTTTTCCAAAATCTTACCCTTGGTGAGGTTCCATCATTAATGAAATTCTCATACACAATATTCTTGCCTGATGTTTGCGCGACCGCTTCTGGCATATACGCAGCCTTCGCAAGCGGATACGTCGACAAAATCATTGATCCCGGTGCAAAAATATTGGTGGTATAGCGCCCATAGTTGCTAAACGGCGAAGCACTTGCTGCCATTGTTGATGAGTTGACCACGACGCTGTAGGGGCTCTGATGAACACCCGAGCTCGTGTCTGGATTGATGTCGATATCCTTTGTCTCGTTGCCTGACGCTACAACACTTATTGCGCCTAATTCTCCCAGGGTGTTGACTGCGGCACAAAAAGCGGGAGAAACGGATGGTCCACCCCATGAATTGTTAATTGCCTTGAGGTCAAGATTATTGCGCATGGCTTCTGCTAAATACTCATATCCTTTGATAGCCCAGGCATCGGTGATGAGCCCTTGTTCATTTTCGATACGAACAGCTACAAGTTTCATGTTTTGTCCTGAGGCTATTCCACTTGTTCCAAACGAATTCCACTCACCTGCTATGATGCCCGCACAGTGAGTGCCATGTCCATCAATATCCATAGGGTCTGTTGCATCTGCGCCGTCAACCGCACAAAAACCGTGCGCACCGCCGTACCCAACGAAAGTGTTCATATCGGAGCGCACGACGTTTTTGAGATCATCGTGGTTGTAATCGATGCCCGAATCAAGCACCGCTATGGTTCCTGTTGCGTTTTCGATGCCAGGTGTTGTGCGATTAACTGCCCATTTGGGTGATTTGGTATCGAAACCGAGCTCCTTTTTGCCAAGCAAGAATATAGTCTCTTTTGTATTTTCGTTAGCCCATTGGTACTTAGTCAGGTCGGCGGTCTCGTTCTGCGGAAGCAGAGCAGTCGGTTTATATTGGGTGGTCGCATCCGAATCAAACGACCAGTCGGAATCTCTTTCGTAGAGGTAGTTCGGCTGGACAATAAGTACTCGCGTATCAGCAGCTAATGCCTCAAGCAGCTGATCAGTCGAAAGTTCGGTTGAGGTAATGTGTTTAATCGCTAAGTCTGCTTGTGTGCTCATTGTCGAAAGTACTCTGCTCTGACCTGCGTTTTCCGGAGTAAGCTCTTCGAGCGCAGTTTTACTTACCGTCATAAGGGGTTCGGCAGTAGAAAGAAGGTCGTTAGATAGCGCACGCATAGTGTTTTGAGGAGCAGAATCATCCATGATTACAATAGCTTCGCCGGGAACATAATCGTGCCCTTCTTGAAGCATGATTTTTGCGCTTTCGGCCTGCGATAAGGAATATTCTTCTGCCAGCGCTTGTTGTGAGGGCAATAAGGGAAGCATTGTGAAGGCGAGAAGGAAACTGAGAAGAATTGCGCACAATTTGTTTCTGTGTTTTGCGAATTCTGAATGACTAGCCATAGAAGCTCCTTTATTTAAATTTTGTATCGGCTATTCTAGCAAAAACTGACATGTTGCATGTGTAAAACACGCGACAGATTGCGGACACCCTTCTTTGTGGCTATGTCTCTTTGGTCTTGCGGTAGCTATGTGTGACGACCACTTCTTTTGGTAAGGACAAGTTTTTGTCTTGCGTCTTTGAGCAACTCGTAAGCCTCTCAAAATTAACTGTTTGGTTCGTTTTGCTATTTTATGCTTGTATATGTCTAAAATAGAGAGCGTAAAGCATTGACGCATTGGTAGGAGAAAAGGCTGGGAAGGTAATGCAGATAGGGATTCCTAAAGAATCTGCGGCACAAGAGACACGTGTGGCAGCCACGCCCAAATCGGTTGCCCAGCTCATTTCGCTTGGCTATGAAGTGGTAATAGAGTCTGGAGCTGGTGTTAAGGCGGCATTTCCCGATAAGGCCTACATGGAGGCTGGCGCACGGATAGGCACAAGCGCCGATGTCCTCAATTCAGATATCATTACTAAAATCAACGAAGCTACCGATGTAGAGATTGCGGCAATGAAAAAGGGTAGCTACCTCATCAGTCTCATCAATGCTCCGAGAAATCCCGAGCTTCTCCAAAAGCTTGCGGCAGCAGAAATCACCACGCTTGCCATGGATTCGGTTCCTCGTATATCACGCGCACAATCTCTAGACGTCATCTCGAGCATGGCAAACATTGGAGGATATCGCGCAGTCATAGAAGCCGCAAATGCCTTTGGCTCCTTCTTTACGGGCCAGGTCACAGCAGCAGGAAAGGTGCCTCCAGCTAAGGTTTTGGTATCGGGCGCTGGTGTGGCAGGTCTTGCAGCTATCGGAACTGCAAGTTCGCTGGGTGCTGTCGTGCGTGCCACTGATATTCGAGCAGAGGTTGCCGAACAGGTGGAGTCGATGGGAGCCGAGTTTGTAGGCGTAGAGGCAGAAAGCCAGCAAAGCTCAGATGGTTACGCCAAAGAAGCCACCGCAGATTACGCAGAAGCTGCAGCTCGTATGTATGCCGAGCAGGTTAAAGATGTTGACATCATCATCACTACAGCGCTTATCCCAGGGCTTCCCGCTCCACGCCTTATTACGGCAGACATGGTTGCTTCCATGAAACCGGGAAGCGTTATTGTAGATATGGCAGCGGGCATGGGCGGAAACGTCGAAGGATCAAAGCCAGATGAAGTTGTCCTAACCGACAACGACGTCAAAATTATTGGTTACACTGATTTGCCCGGGCGCCTTCCTACACAGGCATCCCAGCTCTTTAGTCAAAACATTGTGAACCTCATGAAGCTCTTAACGCCTGAGAAAAATGGGAGCCTTTGCCTCAATCTTGAGGATGTCGTTCAAAGAGGCATGCTGGTAACAAAGGACGGTCAGATTATGTGGCCACCGCCTGCTGTGCCAGTGAGCGCGCTCCCCAAAGAAGAGGAAGAGCCTCAAAAAACTTCTCCGGCACAGGAAAAAGCCGAGCCAAAACAGATGAGTCGCGGCTTTTCGTATGCTGTTATTGCAATATGCACCTGTGCCCTACTTGCGCTTTTCGCGATTTCGCCTGAAGGGCTTATCAGTCACTTCATGGTATTGATGCTTTCGGTTGTCATCGGCTTCTATATTATTGGAAATGTGTCTCACTCACTCCATACGCCTCTTATGAGCGTAACGAACGCAATTAGCGGCATTATTATTGTGGCCTGTCTTGCTGGCTTTGCGCTGATAGACCAGTCAATCAGCCTGTTTACGGGCACAAATATGGCAATCCTGATTTTGTCAGCCATTGGCGTATTACTTGCTTCAATAAACATCTTCGGAGGATTTGCGGTAACTCAACGCATGCTTAAGATGTTTAGGAAAGGCGAGTGAGTATGGTGGAATCAGTAGCATTCGATGTTGGCTTGGCTCTTCCATCTTCTTTGGTTCAAGGGTCCTACATCGTTGCGGGCCTGTTCTTTATTCTTGCCCTCGCAGGTCTTTCAAAGCACACTACTTCGAGGCGTGGAAATATCCTCGGAATGCTCGGTATGGCAATTGCCCTCATTTTTGCCATCCTTGGTACGGTTTTTGGCATCCAAAAATCTGGTGAGCTGGTAAATCTTTCTACAGGTGTTAGCTCGCTTGCCTTTTTTCTTATAAGCTCTCCAGCCCCGGCCTGGGCGATTATCGTTATTGTGCTTGCGATGCTAGTTGGTGCCGTTATCGGAATCTTGCGTGCTCGAAAAGTCGAGATGACCGGCATGCCAGAACTTATTGCGCTCTTGCATTCGTTTGTAGGGCTTGCGGCAGTGCTGGTGGGTTGGGTGAGTTATCTTCATGCGAGCCAAGCAAACGAGCTCTACCTTAGCCCCTTTGATCCCTTGCACTCTGGCGAATTGTTTGTGGGAGTTTTTATTGGAGGCGTGACCTTTACCGGTTCGATTGTCGCTAATCTTAAGCTCTCGGGCAAAATTAAAAGTGCGCCTTTGATGCTTCCAGGGCGCAATGTGCTCAATCTCGGGGCGCTCGCAGCTTTTCTTATCCTGACCATCATTTTTGTGATGTACCCAGAAGGAAATCTCGGATTTCTGCTGCTTGTGGCGGTAACCGCTCTTTCGCTGCTTCTTGGTATTCATCTTGTTGCGAGCATCGGTGGCGGCGATATGCCTGTTGTAGTGAGCATGCTCAACTCCTATTCTGGTTGGGCAGCAGCAGCGGTAGGTTTGTCACTCGATAATGATCTGCTCATCATTACCGGAGCGCTGGTTGGATCAAGTGGTGCATACCTGTCCTACATCATGTGTAAAGCCATGAATCGCAACTTTATTAGCGTCATTGCAGGTGGTTTTGGAAGCGATGGGGGAGTTGTCGGAGAGAAGAAAGATTACGGCGACTACCGTGAGTGCAATGTTGAGGACACTTCGAAAGTACTCAAGAATGCATCGAGTGTCATTATCGTTCCAGGGTATGGCATGGCCGTAGCACAAGCTCAGCGGGCGGTTGCGGATCTAACTTCAAAGCTTCGTTCCCGAGGAGTAGAGGTCAGGTTTGGTATTCATCCGGTAGCGGGAAGATTGCCTGGGCATATGAACGTACTACTTGCTGAGGCAAAGGTTCCTTACGATATCGTGCTCGAGATGGACGAAATTAACGATGATTTTTCCAACACCGATGTTGTGCTGGTTATCGGGGCAAATGATACCGTGAATCCTTCGGCACTCGACGACCCGAACAGTCCTATCGCGGGCATGCCTGTGCTTGAGGCGTGGAATGCGAAACGTGTCATTATTTTCAAGAGGAGCATGGCAACTGGATATGCAGGTGTTCAAAACCCACTCTTCTTCAAGGACAACAGCTTTATGCTCTTTGGCGATGCCAAGCAGAGAATTGACGAAATCATCAAGCACCTTTAATTCCTAAGACGCCCTCGCCTTACTCGTGTTGTTTGCGATTTGATCTCAGATGAATACACGTGTCACGGCTGTTGAATTGATTACGCAATCTCAATGCTTGCTTAAACTTTGCCCGAGCAGCGTCCTCGCAAAAAAGCTCAAGATGATAGGCATTCTGTATGAGATTGAAGGATATGCCCGCCCTGATTGCGAATCAACGATTCCTTACTTCGGAAAAACCCAGGTGGCAAGGACGTGGCTGTTGCGGCAGGTTGTGGCAGAGCGCCTTTTGGCTTCATATGGCGGTTTTGACCGGGCATAAGCTTCAATTTCATGCAAAATGAGCTGGCTTCCGCCAGATTTTTGGCTTCGCTACCGTAGAACACTCAGAAAAGGACCTACTTACGCCCTTGCAATCGCTACAATCTGTTGCAAGGTCACAGCTCCCGAAGACCCCGTTTGTCCAAAACCACAACGCCGCCGCGAAAAAGCTCAACCAAGCCTTTGTCGGCGAATGTTTTCAGCATGCGTGATACTGCCTCACGTGCCGAGCCGATATTGCGCGCTATTTCCTCATGAGTTGCGTTTATGCGCGCTTCTCCTGTGCGGTCGATTTCATCGAGAAGAAAGATTGCGAGACGTCTGTCGAGTCCCATGAACACCTGTTGTTGCATAACCCACATCACCTCAGAAAAACGGATGGTGGCTTGTTTGTAGGTATAGGCTTCAACAGCTACGTTTCGTTCAAGGAGCTTGCTATAGTAATCTGCCGGCATGACTAAAAGCTCAGCCTTTTCGCTCGCAACAACTAAAATGTCAAAAGTGACGAGTGGCAGCACACAAGAAGCGGACAGAACGCAGCTTTCATGCTTCTCGACCCGAAACAGCGTTATCTCACGGCCTTCTTCTGAAAGCATGTAAGCCCGTGCAAATCCTGACAAAACAAAGAACACACCAATACATGCTTGGTCAGCATTGTGGATACAAGCACCTGCGCCGTAGCTCTGAATGCTCGAAATTGAAGCGAGTTCCTTTTTGTCTTGCTCGCTCAAGTGTTCCCAAAAGGGAACAACGGTGCTGAAAGTTTCGGGCTCTACCATCTGGCTCCTCCCATTAGGTTTGGAGTGGTCTTGCGTCTCGGAGGCTTAATAACCAAATTCGCTGTGCGCAGAATCCATACTAGCAGAGTAAACGAGAGCAAGGCAGCAATGAACGTATATGGATGAGGGCTTTGGCTGAAATGGTAAGCCGCAATCTTAGATAGGGAGTGCAGCTGCATTTACTTCGGCCTCTCCTTAACGCAATATTCGCTTCGATTCTCCTACATGAGGGGAGCGGTGGGGCATCTACCCGCAAGAAAGCTCTGGCTCACGGGTTTATTACCCCGACGTAGTCGTGGATTTTCAAGATTGGGGTCTGAGCGGTAGAGACTAGGCTTAGTCCGGATTTTTCGTGGGTATCAGCTCGATAGTGTTGGAGGTCGGTTTTCCGAACTGGTCTTTCTCTGGAACTGAAAGTGTCAGCTAACAAGAAAAAGCTCTCAGACCCGGATTAGGCGGCATGTCTACCAAAAAAGCTTCTTTTGCGAAAAAAAGTGGGTATGTTTCGGAGGTTGCAGCGTGAGTGCGGTGGACCCGAAGGGGATCACGGTCTGCTTCGCAGCCCTCTCGTTTCGCAATCACAGATTGCTCAACCGGTTTCCTAAAAACGATTATTAATCGTTTTCTTAACGGAAACCCACCTCATCGGTTCGATCCCTCCTTCATGAGGAAAATAAAAAAGCAGGCACATTTCTGTACCTGCAAGTTTTTCATTGGTGGACCCGAAGGGGATCGAACCCTCGACCTCCTGATTGCGAACCAGGCGCTCTCCCAGCTGAGCTACGGGCCCATAGCCACGGATAAGCATTTTCCCCATTCGCATTTCTTTTGTCAAATTATGAGCTACAAGCAAGACAAGTATTCAGTTGTGCAAGGTCCTCACTAGCTCAGATACAAAGTAACAAACATTAAAATAATGACAGATTTGGAGAGAATCCCCCTAAATGGGTGATAGGCTTTTTTCATACATGAGTTATTATTTTATCCAAGTTAGCTGTTTGCTCTGTAAATAATGGGATGGGTACAAAGCAGACAACTAAGACGGGAACTACGAGTTGTATGAGAAAGGGGGTCATATGAGCGAAGACAATAAAGTTGAAGCCATGCAAGATGAGGTGGCGGCAGAAGCCTCTACCGAATCTCTAGCAGAAGGAGCTCCTAAGAAAAAAAGGAAGAAACTTCCTATCATCCTAGGCGTTATCGTAGCGGTAGTAATTGTGGCTGGCGCTGGTTTCTTCGTGTGGCACGAAGAGCCAAGTTTCTGTAATGCCATCTGTCACTCACCGATGGATCCTTACAATGAAACGTTCGACCAAGCAATCGATACCGCAGGTGTAGATAAGTGGGGCAACGAAGTCACTACAACTACTGCAATGATGTCGGTAGTCCACAAAGAAGAAGACGTTGATTGCTTAGCTTGCCATGTTCCAACAATTGGCGAACAGTTAAGCGAGGGCATGCATTGGGTTTCTGGCGACTTCACCGATCCGCTCGAAGAGAGCACCATGGCTGACTTAACGGAAGCACGTGGAATTGATGACGATGAATTCTGCCTGAACGACAGCTGCCATCACGTAACTGATGATGGAAAAGCTATTACTTCTCGCGAGGATCTCAAAGCCATCTATGATGACATTGAGCGCAATCCGCATAAGGATCAGCACGGCGAAATCGCATGTGGCGAGTGCCACAAAGCACATCGCGCGTCAGTAAATTACTGCTCGCAGTGCCACAGTGATGCTTTGCTTCCTGATGGTTGGTTAACCGTCGCTAAAGCAAAGAAGCTTGATAACAACTACTCAGCTACGTACTAAGCTCGAGGCAAGCAGATTTAGGGAGGTCCATCAGGCCGCGATTGGCTTGATGGACCTTTTTCAAAAGGTGACAAATATCACAAGTTTTTCGTGCCGAGTCGAGTAGGCTCAGAACGAAAGCCTTATGAGACGAGTACTTTGTAGTACTCGTGCATCTCGCTCCGACAAACGGTACTTGATTTACAATTATTCGGAGCACCCAAGGAGGAGCACTTGAATACAAAAACAAAACGACGCCTTGTGGTTGTATCAGGCGTTATCATAGTGGTAGTAATTCTAGCCCTTGCATTTATTGGAGGACGCTCGGCCGCAAAGACTGTTTCTGTTGCTGAGGCTGTCGAGCAAGACTACACCGATCAAAAAATTCAGGTGTCAGGCAATGTTGTCAGCAATTCCTTCGAAACAAAAGAAGACATTCTCTACTTTTCAATTTATGACCCCGAGGGTGATCCAACCAAGCAGCTTAATGTCATGTTTGATGGTGGAGTAACCGCCACCTTTGGAAACGAGGTTACTGCTATTTGTACAGGTCGTGTTGACAGCGATGGCGTGCTGCATGCAAGCGAGCTAGTAACTAAGTGTCCCTCAAAATACGAAAATGCCACCAACGCGCTCGAAATAGGGCGTCTACTCGAATACGGTGAAGAAGTGTACGACAAGCCTGTAAAAGTAACGGGCTTAGTTAAGACTGAAACCCTTAAACCTGCGGGTCAAGGGGAGCGTTTTGTTTTGATCGATACTGAAGGAACAAACGAGATTCCTGTCGAATTTGAGGAAGCCTTGTCTGAAGAGATTACCGATGGCAGCTCGCTCGTAATAACCGGATCGCTCACAAGTGACCAGCGCTTTATCGCAACCGAAGTGGCTTTGGAGGGATAGAATATGTCAACCTACGGCCTCATTGGATTGCTCGTAGCCTTTGCTGGTGTTGCAGTGTCGGTAGTATGCCTGTCTATCGGACACCTCTTGGCAAAGAAAAATGAAAGTCTCGCCGAAACCCTCAATTGGAGCGGCCACATTGCGTCAATTCTCACAACAGTGGCGCTTACCTTCTGCTGTGGTCTTCTGGTCTTTTGTTTTATGACCGGTGATATTTCCATCCAGTATGTGGTGGAGAATCGCTCAGATGCTTCAGGCATGCTCGGCATTCTGTATAAACTATCAGGATTATGGGGCGGGCGTGAAGGCTCTCTTCTCTTTTGGGCATGGCTAATCTCGATATTTAACCTGATAATTTCATTGCGCAATTTGAACAAGCTCGAGCGCCTTGATAGCGCTGCACTCTTTATAGCGCAGCTTGTTTTGGGAGCTTTTGTTGGCGTACTCCTCTTCTCCGAGAGCAACATGCCTTTTACCGTGCTCCCAGATCAGTACATCGACGAATTTGGCGCGCTAACGGGTGCTGCAAAAATGTGGGGCATGAATGCCTTGCTTGAGCACTGGGCTATGGCTATCCATCCACCAACACTTTTTATTGGCTATGCAGGAATGACCGTTCCTTTTGCTTATGCAGTTGCTGCCCTCATCGTCAACGATTCTTCGAGCAAATGGGTCGACAAGAGCATGAGAATTACCATGTTCTCCTGGCTTTTCTTGGGAATCGGAATCGGTCTAGGTGCTGTATGGGCGTATGTAGTTTTGGGCTGGGGCGGCTACTGGGGATGGGATCCGGTAGAAAACGCGAGTCTCTTGCCGTGGCTGATTGGTGTAGGGCTTATTCACAGCTTTACCGTCTATCGTCAGCGCGGGGCGTTTAAGCGCTGGTCGGTATTGTGCGCTTGCATCGCTTTTGCCTTTGTCATTTTAGGTACCTTTATTACCCGCTCAGGCTTAGTAAACTCGGTTCACGCCTTTGAGGGAGATCCGGTTTCACTCGTGTTATTCCTAACGCTCATTATTGTTGCGGTTCTTCTTGGCGTTATTGGTGTAGCCATTCGCTGGAAGAGCTTTGCAGCTGATGGCGCAAAAGGAGAAGACTTCGAGAGTTTCGCCTCAAAAGATGTTGCGTACTATATTAGTAACCTGATTGTGATGCTGGCAGCTATTTTGCTTGCCTATCTCACGATGTCTTCAGCTTTGCCCACGTGGATGCCCCTTGGTGGCTATACCTTCTCGGCAGGCAACTATAATGCAATCGCGCGTCCTCTCACTATTTTGTATCTGCTGCTCATGGCAGTGTGCCCGCTCTTGTCCTGGGGAAAAACGCAAGGCAAGCAGTTCTGGAAGCGTGCACGCGTTCCTGGAATATTCTCACTCGTGCTCTTTGCTGGTCTTGTTGCCTACTTCTTGCTGTATCTTCAGCCGAGCTATACGGCAATTATTGAAGCGGGTGGTTCGGGCGCCGAAGGTCTCCTTGAGCAAGGTCCTACCTGGTATTACTACGTACTTACCTTGCTCGGCTTTCTTGCGGCAAGCCTGTTGTTCTTCAATTCGCTCTTCATGTTGGGTCGCGTCATTCGCGGCTATGCCAAAAAGAATGGCTGCTCAAGCGTGAAGGCATTCTTCGGAGCTGCGCACAATAATGCAAGTATGTTTGGGGGATATCTCTCTCACTTGGCTATGGCGGTAATTCTTGTTGGTCTTATTGGCTCTTCGATGTATGTCACAGAAAAAGTTGGCTATGTAGGATACGACAGCGAAACCGATACCGCTTCAGATGTGTTCACCATTAAGGATTACACCTTAGAGTACAAAGAAAACACGATAGTCCTCGACGACAATGGCACTGATGTCTTCTACACGGTGTGCTTCGACGTTTACAAAAACGACGCTCTCATCGGCACGGTTGCACCAACGGTGCAGTTAGTGCAGACAACCCAGCAACAACAGCTGCATGCTGGCGTTATCTCGCTTCCCCAAGAAGATTTGTTTGTAGTGTATCGAGGGGTTAACGACGAAGGGGCATTCTCCCTCGACGTGAGGGTCAACCCCTTAATTTCTTTTGTATGGCTTGGTTTTGGGCTTCTCATGCTTGGCGTGTTCCTCTCAACAATTGGTCGCCGAAAGTCGCGACATCAGCTTGAGACGCAAAACGAATAGGAAGCCTCATGGAATCAGCCATTCGCGTTAAAAAGCTCACGAAGATTTTTGGCAATCGCAAGGCGGTTGACGAGCTGAGCTTTGAGCTGCCACAGGCTGCATTTCTTTCAATCTTTGGGCCCAACGGCGCTGGGAAAACCAGCTTGTTGCGAATCCTTGCTACCTTGAGCCGTGCTAGCTCGGGTTCTGCTGAGGTATGTGGTATTGATATCAAAGAAGAGCCTGATAAGGTGCGAGAGAAAATCGGCTTTATCTCGCATGAATCGATGCTCTATCCCGATTTAACTGCCGAAGAAAACCTGCTGTTTGCCGCAGAGCTCTATGGTGTTGTAAACCCGCAGGCTCGCGTGCTCGAAATGCTTGACGCGGTTGAGCTTAAGCACCGAAGGCTTGATACGGTGCGTACCTTTTCACGGGGAATGACGCAGCGCCTCAGTATTGCACGTGCGCTTATTCATGATCCTGACGTGGTATTTTTAGATGAACCCTATTCGGGGCTTGATCCTCATGCGGTTGAAGTGTTCGACGATTTACTAGCTCGCGTGCGCGAAAATCGCACTTTTATTATGGTGAGTCATGATCTTTCCAAGGGCTTTGCTATGTGCACGCATGCGCTTGTGTTGGCGCGGGGTACATGCGTCCTTTTTGATGAAAAGGAAAGCCTTGACCAAGAAGCTTTTTTCGAGCTGTATCGACAAACAGTCGGGCAAGGGGTGGCCTAGATGAGTGTCGAGACGAAAAGACCAAAGCTTTTTGCGCAATACAAGATACTGCTCAAAAAAGATTTGCGACTTGAGTTTAGAACCAAAGAAATGCTTACTTCTATGGGAATCTATGCATTCTTGGTGCTCGTGGTTTTTGGTGCTGGTCTTGCGCAAACCGCCCTTGCCATAGATATCCTCCAAATGAGTGGAGGCCTTTTATGGGTCTTAATTGTGTTTACGTCGCTTTTAGGATTGAACAGGTCGTTCTCTCATGAAAAAGAGCAGTCGTGCATAGAGGGAATGCTTCTGGCGCCGATGGATCGATCAATGGTTTTTCTTGCGAAAGCTACTTCAAACCTACTTTTCTTGTTTGCTGTCGAAATAATTACCATACCTTTCTTTTATTTTTTCTTCCTCACAACAACAACGCCTGCAGAAAGCTTTTGGATGATTATTCTTCCACTGTTTGTCGGCACCGTTGGAATCGCTGGTATTGGTACTTTACTTTCAACCATTACCATAAATACGCGGGGTAAAGATGTTTTACTTGCGGTGCTGTTCATTCCGTTAATCTACCCGTTGTTGTATGCCTGTGTCTCGGCAACTACCGTTGCAATTACCGGAAACGAGTTTTTTGCAGACGTGTTTTATCCATCTTTGGCACTCGCCGGAGTCTACGATGTCGTTATGGTTCTATTGAGCTGGGTGCTCTATGATTTTGTGATAAGCGCATAAGCTTGGGTTATTGGTTAGGAGATGTATGAGTGATAAAGCAAAAAAACCGCTAAAGATTCCTCAGGTAGGAGGAGTCTGGGATAGCATCGCTCCGTGGGTACTTTTATTGGGAGCCTTGCTTACCACTGTTGGTTTTATTCTCTCTTTTACCGTAGCGCATCTGGTGCCGGGCGCAGCGGTTAATGGGGTTGAGTTAATCGGCGAAGAGATGATCTCGAATAAGCTGTTGTTGTCACAAAAGATTTTCTACTTCCATATGCCAATGGCAATCGCGTCCATGGTGTCACTGTTCTTCACGGCCTATTACGGCGTGCGCTTTCTCATGACTAAAGAAAAGCGCTTCGATACAGCAGGAAGGGTAGCAACCGAAATTGCCCTCGTGTTTATTGTCTGCACCATGATTTCTGGCGAGATTTGGCAGATATATGAGTGGCAGGTCTGGTGGACCTGGGATGCTCGACTCACCACATACCTTATCCTCATGTTGCTGGTTATTGGGTATTTCATCTTGAGGAATGCCATCGATGACCCCGAGCGTCGTGCGAGCTACGCTTCGGTATTCGGCATCATCGCCTTTATCGATGTGCCTATTTGCTTCATGGTTACCCGTCTTATTCCTTCAAGCGTTCATCCTGTCGTTTTTCGAACCGACTCAGGTATGTCAACGGATATGCTTATACCTCTCATGCTGTGCATGTTTGGGATGTTTATGATTGTGTACGGCTTGTATCGATTCCGCTTCCGCCAAGCAGTATTGGCCGAACGCGTTGAAGTCATTAAAGAAAAACTCGAAGATAGGGGTTAAAATGAATTCGGTATTAGTAGAGATATATAGTACGGTATTAGAGTCGGCTCCCTTCGTTATCGCTGCATATGCGCTTATGTGGTTTGCCCTGTTTGTCTACGTTTTTATTGCGATTCGTGGAATGAAGAGGACAGAGAAGCAAGTTGCGGTGCTTGAGGAAGCCCTCAATATCAAGCAGATTTAAGCTTTGGGCAGGCGCGCAGCTTTTCTCGCCTCAGACAAAACTATATGCGTCACAAAAGAATGAAGAAAGGTAGTTCATCGATGAAAGCACTGATTCCTGCTGCTGGTATGGGCACGCGCTTTTTGCCAGCAACAAAAGCTCAGCCAAAAGAAATGCTTCTTGTACTTGATCGTCCCGCTATTCAATACGTAGTTGAAGAGGGACTGGCTTCGTCTGCCGATGAAGTTGTCATCATAAATAGTCGCGAAAAAAAGGCTATAGAAGAGCATTTTTCGCCAGCTCCAGAGCTCGTTAAAACTTTGCGTGAGCGAGGAAAAGACGAATATGCCGACCTGGTTGAGTATGTAGGAAACCTCAATGTGAGCTATGTGTACCAAGATGAGCCTTTGGGCTTAGGGCATGCAGTTCATTGCGCCAAAGACAAGACGGGTGACGAACCCTTTTTCGTGCTGCTCGGCGATGTGCTAGTTCCAGATAACAAGATGCTGCCACGCATGAATCAAATCTCACAAGAGCATGGCGGTGCAAGCGTTATTGCCGTAATGCCCGTGCCCGACGAGGAAGTTAGCCGTTTTGGGGTAATTGCGGGAGCTTCTGTCGCTGAAGATGTGTGGAAGATTGATTCCTTGGTAGAAAAGCCTGCTCAAGAAGATGCTCCCTCTAACCTTGCAGTATTCGGGCGCTATCTTTTAAGTCCTCGCGTGATGGAGCTTCTTGCAGATGTTAAGCCCGGTGCTGGTGGAGAGATTCAGCTCACCGACGCGCTTGATGCAGTACTACAAGAAGAGGAAATGTATGCACTAATCATTGATCCTTCTGATGGCTTTGATACCGGCACGGTCGAGAGCTGGCTTGAGACCAACAATATTCTGCATCAGCGTAGCTTGGCTTAGGAGCGCCTCGTCCACGCATCTGCGGGTTTCGGGACAGAGATAAGAGAGGGCCTTAGGGGCTCTTTCTTTTTGTTCCGCTTCTGAGGAGGTTCGGCGCTGCCTTCGCAAGCGGGTTCTATGTTTAGAAAGAGAGTGGCCCGGGGAGAGGGGAGCTCCGCCGGACCAACAAGGAGGGGATACACGACGCTTAAACGTCGTAACTGCTTCATTTTTGGAAAAGCAGTGCAAACTCAAGGGAGGGAATCTTTCATTTGCAGAACCAATTATAAAAGTTGGTTTTCCAAAACGTGTGAAGGCTTTATTTTTCTCGTTCGAAGTGAAATATCAAGCCGTGAACGGTAGGTCACTTACATAAGCCCAGGACAAATGTGTAGCTGAAACGTGGAGATATTCATAACATACCCAAGTTCCGCGCTTTTGTATAAGATGAATTGGAACAAAAGGAGATGATCTGATGCCAGATATCGAGCTACGTTTTCATCGAGATATGCTTGTACTGTCGAGCCCTGTTGACGCTAGTCTTGAGCGTCAAGGAGTCGATTTGGATATGGACAGAGAGTTCATAAACCTTATCGAGCCTGATGCGGTACGCGATATATATCGACTCGAAGAGGTAGCAGGAGCGCAAATTCTAGTTACTAATACGCAGGGTATTACGCGCGCTCGCTTAGCCCATTCGAATATGGAGGATCGCGATTTTGAAATCGCAACAGCCTCTCTGGCAATCCTGAAATCTCTCAAACCCCAGCATATCTTTGCCGAAATTGGACCTTGCGAACTGCCTCTTGATATCTCGAGTGCTGCTTCGCTCAGGCAAACAAAAGGGCAATATGAGCGAGCCGCTAAGGTGTTTGGTAGCGAGGGATATGATGCCTTTTTCCTTAATGGTATGACACACCCGGTGGATATGCAGTGTGCACTTATGGCCGTGCGCGCCTTAAGTGACGTTCCGGTTGTTGCTTCGATGGATGCCGATTTCCATACCAGCGAAGAAACCTTAATCGAAACCCTAGCCTTGATGGAGGAGTACGGCGCAAACGTTGTCGGATTTTCTTCCTCGGCACCGCTCGCAAAAATAGTACAGCTTGCTTCCTTATGTCGGGAAAAAACCGAGTTGCCTTTGATTGTCCAGCTAAAAATAGCGAAAGTTGATCCTAGGCAGCAGGAGAGCACGGAAGAGAATCCCTACTTCCATGCTGACACCATGATTGAAGCGGCTACACAGTTACGAGGAGCTGGTGTTCAGTTCTTGCGTGCTGTTGGGGCAGCAAGACCAAGCTATACAGCGTCGCTTGTGGCTGCAAGTGCTGGCTTCGATGTAATTACCTAGGGGAATATGCGATGGCGATAGAAAAAAGCCCTCATTTTGGCGCGCTGCAAACGCTTGTTGATGCGCTCTACCAAGAAGAAGAGGTCATTCGAAGGCTTGACGCAATTCTGCTTGCAGAAGCTTATGATCTTCCCGACGACCTTCGTGAAGTAGTTGAGCTCCTTCCGCCGGGACGCTATACGCGCCCTCGATTTTGCGATCAAGTGAATTCATCAATTGCGGGCCACGGATGGGGATACGTCTACGGAACCGTAGAATAAGTGGACGTCTCGTGAATTCATTATGAGCGCTTTAGCGAGCTCTCGAGTAAGCACGATTTCTTTTAAAAATACTTCCCGAATCAGCTTGATTTCCCACATTTTCAGAGCTACCATATATCCACATGCTAAGTCTTGTAGGCCACAATATATTGTGGAAAAGTACTAAAATCCGGTGGAAATCTTCTTGAGATAATGATGAAAACGAGTGGAAAACCCAGACGGAATTCTTGTACCAAAAACACACTTCGCAGATGTAAGCAGGTAATAGGGGAATAGAGATGGGATTGAGACATGGTTAATGCAATCGTTAAGCGTGATGGCCGCACCGCAGAATTTAAGGCAGATAAAATAACCGATGCAATTGCAAAAGCTTTCCAAGCTAGTGGGGCTATGCAAAATCGTGCTGTTGCTGACGAAATATGTGCCACAGTAATTGAGAAGCTCGAAAGCGGAGCTATTGAAGGAACCCCCACAGTTGAGGGTATCCAAGATTTGGTAGAAGAAACGCTTATTGAATCTGGCTTCGTACAAACCGCAAAAGCTTATATCCTCTATCGCGCCGAGCGCAATCGCGTGCGCGACGTTAATTCTCGTCTCGTTCAAACCCTGAAAGACATTACTTTTTCCAAAGCATCTGAATCAGATATGAAGCGTGAAAACGCCAACATCGACGCCGACACCGCAATGGGAACCATGCTTAAATATGGCTCTGAATCCGCCAAGCAATTCTATGAAATGTGCGTCATCGATCCTAAATTCGCGCGTGCGCATCGCGAGGGAGATATCCACATTCACGACATGGATTTCTACACCCTTACTACCACCTGCTGCCAGATTGATATTAGGAAGCTTTTCAAGGGAGGCTTCTCAACAGGTCATGGCGTGCTCCGCGAGCCAAACGATATCGCAAGTTATGCAGCACTTGCCTGTATTGCCATTCAGTCAAACCAAAACGATCAACACGGTGGTCAATCCATTTGTGACTTCGATTATGGTCTTGCAGCAGGCGTTAAGAAAACATACCGTCGCTTATACAAGAAGCATCTCGCCGAGGCGCTCGATTTGCTCACAGATATTGAAGAGCCAAAAATGTTTAGCGAAGAAACGCTCGGTCGTGTTGAGGGAGAAACAAAGCTCATTGCAAGCTTGGTTATGGATGCTACCTTCGTTTCTGCTGTTCGATCTGCGCTTGTTGAAGCTGGCGTTGAAGAAACGGTAATCGACCGCGTGTTAGCCTACACCGAAAAGCAGGCTCACGATGATGCCGATAGAATTACCTTCCAGGCAATGGAGGCCTTGGTTCACAACCTCAATACCATGCATTCTCGTGCTGGCGCACAAACGCCATTCTCGTCGGTTAACTATGGCATGGATACCTCTGCTGAAGGTCGTATGGTTATTAAAAACATGCTATTGGCAACCGAGCAAGGTCTTGGGTCTGGCGAAACGCCAATCTTCCCGGTACAGATTTTCCGCGTTAAAGAGGGTGTCAACTATAATCCTGGCGATCCAAACTATGATTTGTTCAAGCTAGCAATGCGCTGTTCAGCGAAGAGGCTGTTCCCTAACTTCAGCTTCTTGGATGCTCCCTATAATGCGCAATACTACAATGGCACACCCGAGTCTGAGATTTCTTATATGGGCTGCCGCACGCGCGTAATGGGCAATCATCATGATCCCGATCGCGAAATAGCACCTGGTCGAGGAAACCTTAGCTTCACCTCACTCAATTTGCCACGTCTTGCCATACGCTCGAAAGGCGATATTGAGCTCTTCTTCGACCTGTTAGATTCAAAGATTGCAATTGCAGTAGGTCAGCTTGATGAGCGTTTTGAAATTCAGGCTCGCAAGAAGGTTTACAACGCACCTTTCCTTATGGGGCAAGGAGTGTGGCTTGATTCCGAGAAGCTTAAGTCTGACGACGAGCAGCGCGAAGTACTGAAACACGGTACGCTTACTTTGGGCTTTATCGGTCTAGCAGAAACCTTGGTGGCTCTCACCGGAAAGCACCACGGTCAATCACCTGAGGCGCAACGACTCGGTCTCGAAATTGTTGGTCATATCCGTTCGTATCTTGATCGTATTTCACGCGAAACAAAGATGAACTACACCCTGATCGCCACGCCAGCAGAGGGTTTGTCGGGGCGTTTCGTGCGTATGGATCGTGAGCGTTATGGCGTAATCGAGGGCGTTACCGATCGCGAATTCTATACGAACGGCTTCCATGTGCCAGTGTATTTCCCGATTAATGCCTTTGATAAAATCTTTATTGAGGCGCCATATCATGCGCTTACCAACGCAGGGCATATCTCATATGTCGAGCTTGATGGCGATCCTACTAACAATGTTGAAGCTTTTGAGACCATTATTCGACACATGAAAGATAGCGGCATTGGTTATGGTTCAATCAACCATCCTGTTGATCGCGATCCTGTGTGTGGCTACAACGGAATTATCGGCGATCGTTGTCCAAAATGCGGACGCACCGAAGCAGAAGGCGGTCCGCGCTTCGATAGAATTCGTCGCATTACGGGGTATCTTGTGGGCACTCTCGATCGTTTTAACGATGCAAAGCGCGCCGAAGAATCTGAGCGCTTAAAGCACGATGCAGTTAAGCATGACAGCGTCGAAGAAGCAGCCAAGTAGTCCGACTTTCAATATGCTTATGTGAAACGGCCTCATATGCAGGCCGTTTCTTTTAACGAGGCTTTATGACCACTAATAACCCTAGCGATATTCTTCTTTACGGAACCCAAGAGGATTCCATCGTTGATGGACCAGGTTTGCGTTTTTGCATATTCACGCAAGGATGTAAGCATAACTGTCCGGGGTGCCACAATCCTGAAAGCCAAAACCTCGAAGGCGGTTATAAGGCGTCTCTCGAAAGCTTGTATGAAGAGATTCGTGCCAATAAGATTATCCAGGGTGTTACCTTTTCGGGTGGCGAGCCGCTGCTTCAGACGAGGGCCTGTCTCGCACTTGCAAAACAACTCTCCCAGCAGGGATTCAATATTTGGCTCTACTCCGGCTACCTCTACGAAGATATTATGGGAGGTTCTTTGGGGTCGGAAGCGCGCGAGCTGCTAAGCTATTGCGATGTTTTGGTTGACGGGCCTTTTATTGAAAGCCTTCATGTTTATGATCTTTTATGGAGAGGATCGACTAACCAAAGAGTTATCGATATAAAGAAGAGCGCCCAAGCTGGCCAGGTAACGCTTTGGGAAAGCCATGATGATTACCCTACAGCTCCCTCTTCTTGGTAATTATAATCAATCCAAGTCATTCTTTAATTGCAAAAAATTTACTATCGTTGGCAGGGCATTTTGCAGAGGGCAGGGAAGACATGGAACAGAATAGGATTACCGAAAAAGGACCACTTCACGCCAGTGATGGCAGCTTAGCAAATCCGGGTTATGCCACTTCATTGCTGCTTGATTATAAGCGCTCGGCTGTTGCGGCATCAAAGTGGCGCTTGAAAGAATGGGACTACTATTTAATAAATGACGAAGAATATGCGCTGTGCCTGACTTTGGGTGATCTTGGCTATGCAGGTCTTATTTCGGCCTCAATCGTCGATTTCGTTAAGAATGAGTTTCAGACCACAAGCACTATAGTACCGCTTCCTCTTGGGGGCTTTAAAATGCCTGAGTCAAGCGAGCAGGGAATCTCGGAATTCGAAAACAGTCGTGTTCACTTTCGCTTCGAGGTTAAGGATGGCATTCGTAAAATTCGTGCGCGTTTTAATCGATTTAAGGGAAACGAAGATCTTGTTGTGGACGCAGTTCTTGATGAAGAACCACAAGACTCAATGGTTATTGCCACTCCGTGGAAAGAAGACCCCAAAGCTTTTTACTATAATCAAAAAATTCTTGGCATGCGTGCCCAAGGAAGCTTCAGGTTAGGCATGCTTCTTCACGGCTTTCGTCCGCATGATTCCTTTGCCTTGCTTGATTGGGGACGGGGAGTATGGACCTACGATAACCTTTGGTTTTGGGCAGCCGCACATGGCTGGCAAGACGAAAAAGGAAAGCGTAGTGAGCCTTGCCGTTTTGCGCTCAATCTTGGTTATGGTTTTGGAGATACCTCGGCTGCCACTGAAAACATGGCCTTTGTCGATGGCAAGATGTATAAATTTGGCATTGTAGATTTTGGTATTCCTAAGCTTGACCTTGATGCTACCGAAAAGGGTAAGGGTGTAGCGGGTATTTATGACCTCATGAAGCCCTGGTCGGTAAAAGATCAAGAGAGCAAGGTAGATTTAGTGTTTACGCCGCAGGTTGACCGTTTCGACTATATCAATATGGGCGTTATTGTCAGTGATCAGCATCAGGTATTTGGCACCTTTTCTGGAAAAGTAATGCTTGATGACGAGGAGTTTATCGTGAGCGAACTCAACGGCTCAGCCGAGGTCGTACACAACAAATACTGATGAAACAAGAAGCATCCCGGCTCCGAGACATCTCGAGCTCATGGCTCAGAGTAACGGCAAAGTACGATAATTTCCGCAAAAGCAGTTGCCGACCTGGCGTTATCTGAAAGCATAAGGTCGAAGTAAGGCGAGATTCGTACTTTGACGTCTTTCTGGGCCGCTTCAAACAAGTAGGTCTATTCACCCTGAGCGGTTTCTCCAAATTCGACCTCGTTTGCCAAAGATCTTCGATAGTGCGTGATTTTACTTGCAGCAAACAAACGAATACGCGCCAAACCGAGGATATTTACTTGTTTTCAGCATTTCGCTCATCATTGAATCGCGCACTATCGCCAATTCTATCCCCTGATGCCTCTAAAACGGACACACTTTTTGTCCGAGTGAGAGGGTTATAGGACAAAAAGTGTGTCTGGGGGCTAATCAGCAGAGTATGGGTACGGAGTCGAATGATGCAGCTCGCTCCATACCAATCCATCGCCCCACTCAACCG
>JBMNSJ010000015.1:0-42724 GCA_050945135.1 Raoultibacter sp. | reverse complement strand
TTGAAACTGGATATCAATACCTTGATTTAGGGATATTATTTATGCTTCAAAGTATTCGCTCTGGGAGGGGCAGCATGAAGATAAGTGAACGGATCGACCGGTTACCGTCGACGCCATTGTTGCGCAAGGTCATCATCATTGCAGGACTTGGACTGATGTTTGATGCCATGGATCAAGGTATGGTAAGTGGTGTTATTGCCTCTATCGGCACTGACTGGGAATTAACTGCTTTGCAAAAAAGCTTCCTGGGTAGTTCGGGAGTCCTTGGCATGATTGTAGGTGCGGCAATTGCGGGTATTCTAGCCGATCGCTTTGGTAGAAGAACCATTGTCTTGTGCACCTTACTTATCTTTAGCTTAGGAAGCTTCGCGTGCGGCTTTGCTCTAAGCTATGAGATGCTGCTTTTTTTCCGTTTCATCACGGGCATTGGGCTTGGTGGCGAGCTTCCTGTAATTACTTCAATGGTAAGCGAGTTTTCGCCCATTAAGTCGCGTGGCCGCAATGTTGTAATCGTGGAAAGCTTTTGGGCGTGGGGCTGGATTATCGCTTCATTAGTTGCCTATCTTTGCATTCCTCTTTATGGCTGGCGTATAGCTTTCTTTATTGGTGCTGTTCCGGCGCTCTTTGCGGCAGCTCTGCGTTTTGCAATACCGGAATCGCCTCGCTACCTCGTTTCTCGGGGAAGACTTTCAGAAGCTGATAAGATAGTTCGAACGATGGAGGCGCAAGCTGGGATTACGTCGGCAGAAAACCTCGATGGGGCAATCGAAAAAGAGAAGCTTCCAACGAACAAAAGAGGCACTTTTAAACGATTGTGGTCAAAGGACTATCGTCGTTCAACTATTGTGCTGTGGGTTCTGTGGTTTGGTGTCAATTTTGGCTACTATGGTTTTGTGCTCTGGACGCCTTCGTTATTGGTGGCGCAAGGATACGACCTTGTTAAAAGCTTTGAATTCACCTTAATAATGTGTTTCGCTCAGCTGCCCGGTTATGCAACTGCGGCGTATTTGATAGAGAAGATAGGCCGCAAACCGGTTTTGACTATCTTTTTGTTGGGAACAGCACTTTCTGCCTGGTTCTTTGGTCAATCCCAGGATATTACCCAAATTCTTGTTGCCGGCTGCTTCCTGTACTTCTTTGCATTAGGGGCATGGGGTTGTATCTATTCGTATACTCCTGAACAGTATCCTACCGACATTCGCGCGTCGGGAGCTGGTTGGGCTGCGGCATTCGGGCGCGTAGGAGCATTTCTTGCTCCGATGGTGGTGCCGGTGCTTTACGGAATGTTTGGTGCAGAGAATGGCTTTACCTTCGTATTCACGCTGTTAACCGGAGTATTTGTGGCTGTTGCACTTGTTATTGGTGTGCTAGGTAAAGAGACAAAAGGCCAAGCCATTGAAGAGCTTGAATAATCATTGATGGAAGTGATAGGCGAGGATTAGTCTATATAAGCTGAATCTCATCAGTGAGAATGCAAGACACCCTACTTTGACCAGCGGTGTAATAACCAAACTTGCCATCGATAAGGATGCTTGTTTCATTGGGTGGGTATTCGTCCGGATACATATGCTCACCCGCCCAGACAAACTCTAAACCCTGTTTACAGCAGGCCGCCTCGTCTTCAACAACGACATAATGATAGTACTCTCCTGTACTTTCATAGTACTCTGCATAATAGGTGCCCTGTACCTTAACCTCGCGACCAAAATAATCCTGCGGTGCAATAACCATTTCATAAACTGCCCCATAAGCCATTAAGGTATCGAGACCCGTGAGGTCGATAGGGCTGGGGTCGACCGCCGCAGAGGAATCAAAAAGAACTTCCTTTTCTGTCTGCAACATACGACTAGGTTTTTCGTTGTCTGTCTCTTCAAGAAGTTCGAGATTTTCTTGGGGGTCTTGGTTTTGCTCCTGCTCATTTGCGCATCCAGCACAAAGACCAAGGCTTACCAAGAGACAAAAAAAGATACCAAGAATCTTGGTCATCGACGAACTCCCGTTAGAAATCCGAGAAGATAGCAAAAACCGAAGACGACAATGTTAACGATAACAATAGTTGCACCAACCGGCGTGCTCGCAAGAATCGAAATCAGCATGCCCGCACTAGCGCACACTACCGAGATAATTGCTGAACATAAGATAACCGACTTAAAGCTTCCGACAAGACGCATAGCAGAAAGAGCTGGAAACACGACAAGTGCTGAGATGAGAAGGGCTCCCACAAGCTGCATCGCAAGAACAATAATGAGAGCGATGACTACGGCAATTAATAGGTTGTAGAGATTTGTTTTGGTGCCGGTTGCTTTAGCGAAGTCTTCATCAAAGGTAACGGCAAAAATCTTATGGTAGAACAGGAGGAACAACCCAATTACGACAATTGACATGACAAGACTTGTCCAGACATCAGTGGTGCTTAAGGTGAGGATTGAGGTTGAACCAAAGAGCGTTGTGCAGACGTCACCGGAAAGATTGGTGGAGGTTGGAAATATGTTCATGAGCATATAGCCTACTGCTAGAGCGCCCACCGACAGCATGGCAAGTGCTGCATCTCCTTTGACTTTGGCGTTTTGCCCTGTTCTCAAAAGAAGTACAGCGAAGACAATCGTGACAGGAGCCACCAACAGCATATTATTCGACAGGTTAAGAACAGCAGCAATTGCAACAGCACCGAAGGCAACATGCGAAAGCCCATCTCCAATAAACGAGAAGCGCTTCAATACAAGTGTTGCACCAAACAGAGACGAACAAAGCGCAATCAGAACGCCAACAATTAAAGCGTAGCGAACAAAGGGGTACTCGAGGTATATGACCAGCTTGTCAAGCATAAGCTCCATCGAGTCATGCACCTCGCTTGACGCAGGTGCTCTCATAGAGCGGACTTTTGGGGTAGTCTTCACGCTTACCAAAGAAGAGCCTGGTTTGATTTCCTAGATGGAGCACATCACTGGCATAGGGGATTGCAGCCGAGATATCATGCGAAATCATGACTATTGTTATTCCATCGTGAGTATTGAGGCTTTCAATGGTTTGATACATATCGGCACTCGCTATTGGATCTAGGCTCGCCATAGGCTCATCAAGAAGGAGTATTCGTTTTGTGGCGCATAATGCTCGAGCTAGAAGAACCTTTTGCTGCTGTCCGCCAGAGAGATCACGATAGCTCTTCGACTTCAAATCTTCAATCCCAAGCTTGTTAAGAGCGTCAGTCACCAGGGCTTTTTCCTCCTTGGTGAAGTAGGGGCGCATGCCGCAGCGGTTGAGGCAGCCAGACTGCACAACTTCTTTGACGGTGGCGGGAAAGTCTTTCTGGATTGCGGCTTGCTGCGGAAGATAGCCAATCTCAGTTTGCTTGAGTCCATTGCTGAACTCGAAGCTACCCTGGAGGGGACTAATGAGACCGAGAAGGGTTTTGAGAAGCGTGCTTTTTCCCGCACCATTTTCTCCAACGATGCAGAGATAATCACCTTCTTCTACGCTAAAGCTTAGCTGTTTGACTACAGGCGTTCCATCGTAGCCGAATGACATGTCATCGCAACGTAGTAAGGTCTTGTTTGCTTGATTGGCCATCAGTTCAAAGCTTCTTTCAGAACTTCAAGATTGCTCTCGGCAAGAGAGATGTAGCTCGTGCCTGAAGCAAGTTCTGAAGCGGTAACAGATTGCATGGAGTTGAGTGCGCGAATCTGCTGATTCTTATTTTGTGAGTTCTGGATAATCGCCTTCGCAATCGCTTCATCAGAGTTTTCGGTTACCATCACCGTCTTTAGGTTTTGCTCGTCAAGAATTCTTGCTAGGGTAACTATTGTTTCAAAGCTTGCAGCAGTCTCTGAAGAACAACCAGCAAAAGCTGCATAGTAATCAAGATTATAATCATCTACTAAATAACGAAAAGGGAAGCGGTCACCAAAGAGAAGCGTGTTATAGGCAGACTGGTTTACAAGATCTTGATATTCTCCATCGAGCGTGGCGAGTTGCTCGGCATAAGCTTGGCAATTCGCTTGGTAACTGCTCGAGTTTTCTGAATCGAGCTCGGAAAGAGCATCGGCGATTTGCTGGCTAAGCTTCTCTGCATTTCTGAGGGAAAGCCATATATGCTCATCGTATTCGCTATCTTCATGTTCGTGTGCGTCGCTGTGGTCGGATTCTTCCTCGCTTTGCATTCCCTCTTTGATCTCTTCAATTTTGACCGAATCTCCAAGGGCTTCCATAAGATTAATGACAATCATGTCTTCGTTAGCTGAGGTTTTCAGAACATCCTCGACCCATAGGTCGGACTCGCCTCCAACGTAAATAAATAAATCGCAGTTTGAAATAGCTGCGATATCTTCAGCGCTTGGCTGGAAGCTATGTAGATCAACCCCATTATCTAGAAGGAGATTGAGCTCAACAGAAGTATCGGTTTCGCCAATTATCTCCTTGGCCCAGTCGTACTGGGGAAAGTAGGTGCAAACAACGTTGATCGTGTCTTCATTTGATTGAGCTTGCGAATTCGAGCAGGCAACAAAGGGGAAGACGGCCAAGCTCAAGGCCACAATGCAAGCTATCAGTTTTTTCATGAAGGTTACTCCTAATTACATTTCTCGCAAGTTCCATACAGGATGGTTTTTTGTATATCGATGGTGAAAGCCTTGCTGCTCTCGATAGAGCCCACAATCTGGCTCATGGCAAGTTCGTCAAGGTGAAAAAGCTCGCCGCAGGCTTCGCATTTTAAATGGATGTGATTTTTGCAATGTTCGTCTCCGACGTATTGATAGAGAAACTGGCGTGTTCCCTGGGCGGGAAAACGTGCTACCGAGCCCTCTTCAATCATGTCGTTGATATTGCGATAAATCGAGCTAGAGCTGATATTTTCCGTATCGCAAAGCTCGGCAACGATTGCTTCAATCGAAAACTGCCTATCAGAATTTCTTTTGAGAAAATCGAGTAGAAGTTTCCTTTGTGTAGTGTTGTACTTTTTCACGCATACCCTTCAAAAATTTGAGAACCATTCGCAATTCTTGACAGTATAGCAATTTGAGAATGAGTGTCAAATTCATCTGCTGTCTTGATTTGTTTGTTGGCGTAACTAGGTGATGCCGTGGGGCTGAGCAGCCTTCGTTACGTTTTAGTATAGGTTGGCAACCTTGAGAGCTGGGACGATTATGATTGAAGGCGTATGAACAGAGGAAGGGAGAGGGTATGAACAGAGAAAAAATTAGGGTTGTGCAGTACGGATGCGGGAAAATGGCGAAGTATACGCTTCGTTATTTGTATGAAAGTGGAGCCGAAATTGTTGGCGCTATTGATGTAAACCCAGATGTAGTAGGAATGGACGTGGGAATGTATGCAGAGCTCGGTTTTGAGCTTGGTGTAAAGATATCTGATGATGCTGATAGGGTTCTAGACGAGAGCGATCCAGATATTGCGGTACTCACTTTATTTAGTTTTATGTCTGATGTGTATCCTCACTTCGAGAAGTGTGTAGCTCGTGGGATTAATGTAGTTACCACCTGCGAAGAAGCTATTTATCCCTGGACCACTTCACCAGAGATTACTAATAAGCTAGATGCTTTAGCAAAAGAGACTGGATGCACCATCGTTGGTGCAGGCATGCAAGATATTTATTGGATCAATATGATTGGTTGTGTAGCGGGCGGTGTGCAACGTATCGACCGTATTGAAGGAGCTACCAGCTACAACGTGGAAGATTACGGACTTGCCTTGGCTGAAGCTCACGGTGCTGGCATGACGCCTGAGGAGTTTGAGGAGAAAATTGCTCATCCTGAAACCTTAGAGCCAAGTTATGTATGGAACTCAAATGAGTCTTTATGTAATTTGATGGGCTGGACCATTAAATCGCAAACACAAAAATGCGTTCCCTACTTTCATGACAGCGACCTCTATTCGGAAACCTTAGGCGAAACTATCCCTAAAGGAAATTGCATTGGAATGAGTGCAGTTGTTACGACTGAGACCTTCCAGGGTCCAGTTATCGAAACGCAGTGCATTGGTAAAGTATACGGACCTGATGACGGCGATATGTGTGACTGGAAGATTATCGGTGAGCCCGACACGAAATTCTCGGTTGAGAAGCCAGCAACGGTAGAGCATACCTGTGCTGATATCGTCAATAGAATTCCTACCGTGCTTAACGCGCCAGCAGGTTATATCACGGTTGAAAAACTTGAGCCGGTACAATACCTCTCATACCCTATGCATCTTTATGTAGATAACGGCGGATGCGGGTGCGGTTGTCATTAAGCAATAGCGTTGTAAAGCACAAATATAAAGCCCTTCAGCTGGAATGCTGGAGGGCTTTATGCTGCACGCCCACGTGCTTTTATCTTTGTATGGGAGCTGTAGAGCAAAAAGAGGCTGCCCTTGTAGGCAGCCTCACAGATACTATGCGTTAGAGGAAAGATTACGCGAAAATATTCTTTAGGACGATTGTTTTCGTGCGTGTTACCTCTTCGTAGGTTGAAAGAACGCCTTCGTTGCCAATACCAGAATACTTGTAGCCACCAAAAGGCATTTCGAAGCTTCTGAAGAAGCTTGCACCATTGATAACGACCCCGCCGCACTCAAGTTGGTTTGCAACCTTCCAGGCAGTTTTCTGGTTCTCTGAGAACACGCAACCGCAGAGGCCAAACATTGAGGAGTTGGCAATTTCTACCGCTTCTTCTGGTGTATCAAAGCCAATGATGGGAACAACAGGTCCAAAGATTTCCATATCTTTTGCTACGTCTGCTGTTTTGGGGACATCGGCAATAACCGTGGGGGCGCAGAAGGCACCGTTGCGTTGCCCTCCATACACAATGCGCCCGCCTTGTTCAACGGTTTTATTGATTTGCTCTTCAACCGTGATAGCGGCTTTTTCGCTAATCAGACAGCCGATTTGCGTTTCGTCGTCGGAAACTTCGCCTGTTTTAATTTGCTTAACGCGCTCAATTACCTTGTTGGTGAATTCCTCTTTGATCGAGTTATGAACCAAGAACCGCTTTGACGCGCAACATACTTGTCCGGTGTTATACATACGACCCCAGATTAGCTCTTCAACTGCAAGATCAACATCGCCATCCTCGCAGATGATGAAGGCGTCATTGCCGCCAAGCTCAAGCGCGATGTGGGCAAGGTGATTAGCGGCATTGCGGTAGGTCTCGATGCCTACTTCAGTTGAGCCAGTAAGCGTAATCATGTGAACGTCAGGATTTTGGCAGAGCCAGTTTCCAACCTTTGAGCCGCGTCCGGTGACAATCTGGATTGCGCCATCGCTGACACCCGCGCGTACGAGGAGCTCGGAAAGCATGCAAAGCGTCAGTGGATTATCCGTTGAAGGCTTAACGATTGCAGCATTGCCTGCCATCAAAGTTGGGGCAACTTTTTGGTCGAATAAATCGCAAGGGAAGTTAAAGGGGATGATGCAAGCCACTACACCGATTGGTTCGCGAACAACAAGCTGAATATGAGATTCTTGTCCTTGCTCGATTCCAGGAGGAATAGCTTCATGATATAGATGCTTCGCACGCTCAACAAATGCCTTAAAAGCAATGGGAATGTTGGCAATTTCACCACGAGCTTCGGTAATGGGCTTGCCCGTCTCTTGTGAAAGTGTTTGCGCGAGTGATTCCTTGTTTTCTTCAACTAAATCGAGAAAACGCATCAAGATTTCTCCTCGCTCATACACAGGCACCTGGGCCCACGTTTTCTGACCAGCTACTGCCATTTGCACCGCCCGAGCTACGTCTGCTTCAGTAGCTGAAGGAACGGTGTCAACTACCGCGCCGGTAGCAGGGTTTATAACTTCAATGACCTGGCCATCAGACGCATCGACCGCCTGTCCGTTGATTATCATTTTCATTCGCAGTCCTCCTCAATACACCAATATAAATACATTACTATCAATTAAAACGCTGTGTAAGAAAGCATCAAGCCACCAACAGTGTTGGCGCCGTCATCTACAAAGCCGTACTCTCCAAAGGTGAACTCCATGATGAAAGGAATGTCTCCCGCTGCCTCTAAAACGGCTGCGGCCATTTCGTCCCTGCGATTGCCAATACCGACTAAACGTCCTCCGCAATGTACGAGGTGAAGTGCGGATGGTGGGGTGGGAGCGCTCTCGATAAGCTCACGGATCTTGTCTGCCGCTGATGAGATAAGACCATCAACGCTTCCTTCCATACGAATGATGGCAGTTTTTTCTGCGAGGTTTGCACCGATGTTCATCGAATAATCGTCGTTGCCATTCATGGGGTGCCTGATAGCGGTAAGTTTGCCCATGCGATCCTTAACGCCTAGCGGAGAGGTGATAGTGTAGACAAGCAGCTCTCCACCCTTGAGAGATTCAGGATCTACTCCAGCCCAGCTTGCATACTTCTTCAAAGCAGGTTCGCCGTCAATCTCTACGAGGACGCGATTATCGCGTACTTTAGTGATGATGCCAACATTGTCAGTCTCGCGGTAGGCACCGGTAAAGAGGTTGGTCATTGGCATGTCGCCGTAGAAGAAGGCAAGCACGAGACCGTCTGAGAAGTGACCTTCCTGAGTGTAGAGCTCCCAGGCGCCAGAGATTTCGTTATCGGCAGCACTTCCTCCAAAGAAAGGCACGCGTCCGATGGCCTCAGAAACACCAGCTAAGAAGAACTCTTCTTCTGCAGGAGGAGCAGCCATGTAGAAATAATCAGGCGCGGTAGTTTTGCCCGCGTTTTTCATAGCTTGAAGAGCCAATTGTTTACCGCACTCGCGAGGATCCCCAGTTTTCTCGCCGCCTGCGATACCGATTTCGACATCACCAGATACTGCCATGATGCCCACGAAGCCGTCATCACTTGAGATGAATCCTTCGGGCGTAATTACGCCAGCGCTCGACGTATTTCCAATAAAAGGAGTGCTGGGAAGCTCTTGTTTGATTCCTGCCAAAAGATCGCCAGAAGCGTAAGCAACGCTCGAATAGACAAAAGCCATCTTAATATCAGATAGCCCCTCTTTTGCCTTGGACGCCGCTTGTTTTCCTGCCTCAAATGCATCGTCTAGGATGCTTGAACCTGTGTTGCATCGTATCATCGCGTATCCTCCTTAAAAGCTTGAATATTGTGCTGGGAGAGCGATCGCTGGTTGCGGTCGAATAAAGCCCCAGCGCTTCTATTATATGGCAGGAGCTGGGTTGAAGAGTAAACGGCTATCTTACAGTCCCGTGCTTATACTGCGAATTGAACGAGTGCTTGCCGCGGCTTGTGAGGGGTATGAGATTGGGCAGTCCTAGATGAGTCTTTCGGATACGAAAGAGGATTCAGTGCAGACTGCCGGTAAAGTGAAATGAGAGCCTATGCTTTTTGACCTTCATGTTCAAGGGCGCACTTGATAATCATCTGAGCGATTTCTTGTTTGGTGCTTAAATCAATCACTTCGCCGTTTGCGGCAACAAGCACAGCGAGATGTTGGGAGTCGGTGATGTCCCCAACTTCGTTTGCGAGTACGTAATCGCAGTTGTCGCTTATGATTTGTTCTTTTGCAGACTCAATAAGCTGCTCGCGTGGAAGGTCGACCTCAAGCAAAAAGCCTATCAGCAGAGCTTGCGGCTGCTTTGCGCGCATGTTCTCCATGATATTGGGTGCGGGATCCATAACGAAAACGATGTCTTTAATGTCGGCAGGAATGCGTTTGTTGTCGCGTTGCGGTTTTCGCGCTCGAAGACTTTTCTCGACGAGTTCTTCGAGAGAGGCTTTTTTTGCGTCTTCAAGATTGTGCGTAATATCTGCAGCAAGCTCTTGTGCGGTCGTCACGCGACGAAGCGTGTATTCGCTTACTGCCATGGTATGAACGATGCAGTCAAAGCATTCTTTTTCGAGGATAGAATCGATTGTTTGGGCACATTCTTCTACGCTCTCAATAATATGAGTCGATTCCATTTTCTGAGTAGGCTGCTGCGCATTTTGTCCGCATATATAGGTGACCGAAGCCTGTGCCATGGCAAACATGTCTGCAGTAAGGCTGCCAAGGCGTCCCGTTGCTGGGTTGACAATTTTGCGCACCCCGTCGATGCGCTCAGAGGTATCGCCGGCCGTAACAAGCACACGTAGAGGCTTGATGGGGAAGGGGGCGTTTGCGTGTAAGGGGCTTTGCAGGAAAAGCATTGAGCGCATGAGGTTAAATTGCTTATCGATATCTTCTTCGCCAAGACCCCCAAGCAAGCTCAGAACGCTTAAGCCCTCAATTGTGTATACGAAGTTTTCGGCGATTGCTTCGATGTTTTCGTTTCGCAGGGCTTTCTGTTGAACACCGAGTTGCAGGATTTCGGTCATAGTCTTAGTGGTGTAAGCGGTTTGTTCGGCCTGAAAACGGGTGTCTTCGCTGTCTTGATGGGTGAAGAGGTATTCATAGGTAGCGCGAAGGAGGCTTGTTTCAAGTTCGAGCAGACGTCGTTTTTGCTCCTGAAAATACATATCAAGGAGCTGGAAGAAGTCAGTATTGTTTTCCTTTGCCTTGATGACTTCGCTAAAACGATGTTCAACGCGTCTGGCTATTACGGCAAGAAAGACTTCATCAACTGAGGCGAAGTACAAATAGAGACCACCACGACTGATGTTGCACTCATCAATAATGTCTTTCATGCTGACAGCAAGAAAGCCTTTTCGTTGAAAAACGCTACGAGCGCCATCAAGGATAAGGTCAATCTTCTCTTTGCGTCGGTCCTCGTTCACTGGTCGAGCCACGTGAACCCTCCTTTTTGTTGCAGTAAGGGAGTGTTAGATGACGATTATACGACACAAGTGTCATTAGAGCAATCTTTTTTCTTGACATACTGACAATAGCGTCATACAATTTAGTCGCTTCATTGACTACCGTGCCTTCCAGGAAAGGAACGATTGTGAGAATCGGGTTCGTTGGCGCAGGAAAAGTAGGCTTTTCGCTAAGCAGATATATGAGCGAACAAGGCATTTCTGTGGAAGGCTTTTTTTCTCGTAGTGCCGCTTCGGCGCAAGCAGCTGCGGATCTTACGGGCTCCAAGGCTTTTTCCTCTTTAGAAGAAATCGTCGCGGCGTGTGACTGTCTTTTCATAACCGTTCCCGACGACGCTTTGGCAGATACCTGGGAGGAAATAAGAGCATTCCCACTTAAAGAGAAAATCGTTTGTCACTGTAGCGGCTTAGTTGCTTCTTCTGTTTTTGCTGATGCGGAAGCGCTCGGTGCGTATGCGTATTCACTGCACCCTATTATGGCTGTGCCGCATAAAGAAGCGATGGACTCTATTGCAGCAGCGTATTTCACCATTGAAGGAAGCCTAGGTGCTATGGATGCAATACGCAGCCTGTTTGACCAGATGGGAAATCCTTACGAAGTGATTGAGTCGGACAAAAAGCCTCTGTATCATGCCGCTTGCGTAAGCGTAAGCAATCTATTAAATGGTCTTGCGAAAATGGGGGAGGATTTGTTCTCCCAATGCGGCCTCGATGCGGCGTTTTCTCAAGAAGCATGGCGCTCTCTGTTTTTGCTCCAGGCAAAAAACATTGCTGCGATGGGTGTCGTTGATTCTTTAACGGGCCCTGTTGAGCGCAGAGATGTGCAAACCGTATCTATTCACTTATCTCACTTGCAAAATCCAGAACGCGAAATATATCGTCTTCTTTCGAACAAAGTACTCGATATTGCTCGCGAGAAGAATCCGACCAGAGACTATTCCCTCTTAGAAAAGGAGCTTCAACAGTGAAGAACACAGTTCTCACCTTCCAGCAGCAAAAGGAAGAAAATGACAAAATTACCATGCTGACCGCCTATGATTATTCCACAGCAAAACTTATGGATGAAGCAGGGGTCAACTCGCTTCTGATTGGCGATTCACTTGGTATGGTTATGCTTGGCTATGAAGATACTGTATCGGTAACCATGGAAGAGATGATCCACCACACCAAAGCTGTAGCGCGCGGTGCAAAAAACGCGCTCGTCATCGCGGATCTGCCTTTTATGTCGTATCAAGCATCGGTCTATGATGCCGTAATGAACGCAGGTCGGCTCATGAAAGAGGGTCGTGCAAACGCCGTCAAGCTCGAAGGCGGTGTCGAAATTGAAGAACACATTCGCGCAATTACCCAGGCATCGATTCCGGTTTGCGCTCATATCGGGCTTACGCCCCAATCGGTGAACTCACTTGGCGGATTTAAGGTGCAGGGAAAAGACGATGCTACCGCTTTGAAGCTGCTAGAAGATGCACGTGCAGTTGAGGCCGCAGGTGCTTTCGCTGTCGTCCTAGAATGTGTTCCCGCAGCACTTGCCGCGGTTGTCACCGAAAAAATATCAATACCCACCATCGGAATTGGTGCAGGAGCCGGCTGTGACGGGCAGGTTCTGGTATATCAAGACATGCTTGCTATGTATAGCGACATGAAGCCAAAATTTGTAAAACAGTTCGGGCAGGTGGGCGAAGCTATGAAGCGGGCCTTTACCGCCTACATCGATGAGACGAAGGCAGGAAGTTTTCCCGCACCAGAGCATTGTTTCGCAATTGATGATGAGGTAGTTGAAAAAGTTAAGGCACAGGCATAAAGGAGCATAGTGGAAACTATCACCAGTACAGATGAGCTACGTGCACAAGTGCGCGCGTGGCGCAGGGAGGGTCTTCTTGTTGGGCTCGTTCCTACCATGGGCTTTCTTCATGAGGGACATGAAAGCCTTATTAAAAAGGCGTCTCTGCAAAACCATCGCGTAGTGGTAAGTGTGTTTGTTAATCCGATGCAGTTTGATAACGCAAACGATTTAAGCACCTACCCACGCAGTGAAGAGCGCGACAACGAAATTTGTGAACAAGCTGGAGCTCATGTTGTTTTTCGGCCTTCAGTTGAAGAAATGTACCCCCCTGGTTTTTGTAGCTATGTCGATATGGACGGAATCACCGATCAGCTCTGTGGGGCTACGCGACCAGGACATTTTCGCGGAGTGTGTACAGTGGTTGCAAAGCTCTTCTGTATGGTGCAACCAGATGCGGCATATTTTGGGCAAAAAGATGCGCAGCAGCTTGCTGTTATCCGTCGTATGGCAACTGATTTGAACATGGGCATTAAGGTTGTTGGCTGTCCTATTGTGCGCGAATCAGATGGCTTAGCTATGAGTTCTCGCAATACGCATCTGAGTAAAGATGAGCGAAAGGCGTCGCTTTGTTTAAGCCAAGCTTTAAGCTCTGCGCAAGAGATGCTTGATCAAGGCGAGCGTGAGGTTGCAAAAATTGTGAACCACATGCGTGAAAGATTCGATCAAGAACCTCTTGCACGTATTGATTATGTTAGTATCGTTGATGCTGAAAACCTCCAGCCTGTTGAGCAGGTTGAGGCCCCAGTTCTTGTGGCACTGGCAGTATTTATTGGCAATACGCGTTTGATTGACAATTTTGTTTTTGAAGGGAAGTAACACCGACATGGATATCACCATGCTCAAAGGAAAAATCCACCGTGCAACAGTGGTCGAGGCTAACCTCCATTATGTAGGCAGCATTACCATCGACGAAGACTTGATGGAAAGTGCAGGAATCCTTGAATACGAAATGGTCCAGATTGCGGATATCGATAATGGGTCTCGATTCGAGACATACACCATTGCCGGTCCTCGCGGGTCTGGTTTAATTTGCCTGAACGGAGCCGCAGCTCGTTGCGTCCAGGCAGGAGACAAGATTATCATTATGGCCTATGCCAGCATGACTGCTGAAGAGGCCAAGAATCACAAGCCTAACGTGGTTTTTGTTGATGATGATAATCGTATCGAATGCATCACGCATTACGAAAAGCACGGCAAGCTTTCGGGTAAAGCATTACTTGAGGTTGGCTAAGCCCGTATGTAGTCTATAGCAAAGCTCGTAACGAGCTTTGCTTACTGTACTCACATAGCAGAACTTGAGGAAGCTTCTCGCAGTTTGAGGTGATGTCCGCAATCCGGGAATTGCTTCGCTATATCATTTTCACGCATCTGTTCCCATCGTGAGCGCTTATGGCCAATAGTGCAGGCTTGAGGCGCTCTATTTTATTTCAAAAGCTAGAGTTTTTTGGTAGAGAAGAATCTTAGTCCGGAATTTTTCCGTCTCTATTCTCGTCCATGCGATATATAGTTTTTTTGACCTGGCACGTTGCGGCTTGTATGCAGGTAAGCCTGCCTTGTTCTAGCTTGAGCTAGCCGTAAAATCCGGACTAAGCATCATCTCTTCCAAAAAACCCGCAATCCAGCCTAAAATATCGAATTGCGACCGTCTATTCGCTTCCATCATTGGAAAATTCAAAAATTCAAAAAATTGCTTTAAATAATTGATTTCCCTATTCGTTGCCTAGGTCGCAGAATCTCTTTATTGAGTGGTCAACTTTACTTAGAAAGAGAGGGAATGATGGACTTTCAGCACATCAAAATAGAAAAACAAGATGGGATTTTTATTCTTACCCTAGACCGTCCTGAAGCGAAGAATGCTTTAAGCACAAAGCTCTGGGAGGAGCTCTGCGACGCTTTTGATATGTTTGAGCATGATGATGAATCCTTGGTTTGCATAATGACAAACACCGGGGATGTGTTTTGTGCAGGTTCGGATTTAAAAGAACTAAAAGAAGGAAAGCAGCATCCGCCAAAGTGGCGTGAAGACTGGGGTTTTGGAGGAATGACAAGGCACTATATCCCGAAACCAATTATTATTGCTGTCAATGGCAAGGCTATTGGCGGTGGCGCCGAAATGCTTTTGTCCTCCGATCTTGCAGTTATTACCTCTGATGGCTTAATCGGATTTCCCGAAGTCGCATGGGCTCTTCTTGCAACAGGTGGGGGAGGCTTGCTCAAGATTGGCAGGTCAGTCCCGGTAAAGCGTGCTATGGAGCTTATGTTGACAGGTGATCCTATTGATCCTCAGACAGCGCTTGATTGGGGCTTGGTAAACCGAGTGGCAGATCCCGGGTGTGCGCTTGATGTAGCGATTGACCTTGCTAAAGCCATTATGAAGAATGGACCTTTGGCAATACAGTGGACTAAAACAGCAATTTATGACTGCATGGATAAGCCCTGGCTTGGGCAATCTGATGGCTGGCGCATGATGCTTGACCTCGACCGTCAATCCAAAGCAACCCGAGATGCAAAAGAAGGTGAAACAGCTTTTGCAGAAAAGCGCAAACCGCAATGGGAAGGTCGCTAGGCAAGGCAGAAGGACGCACCTCCGTAGTAAGGGTTTCTCAGACATATATAAAGAAAGGGCTTGAGGGCCCTTTCTTTATGGAGACGCACTATAAATGTTCTCAATAATTCATTCGCGTTCTTGAATAAATTGATTTCCTTAATCTGTTCTAGGTATCTAGTATTAAATTGTGCCAAAGGGTATGTATTTGGCGCAGAAAGGCCTCAGAAATGAATGCCACGCGCGCAGTATTCATTGAAGAGGACAGGAAGGAATTGTTAGGACGAGCGGGAAGACGCGTTTTACGTTCTAAGAATTACCGGAATCTCGATGGACGAATGCATACTATGCGGACCTCATTTGCGCTGGTGTGCGAAAGGAACGTTAGGAGGGTTTTATGGCAGCATCTGCCCAAGAGATTGATGCTCGGATGAATTCGATGAGTTCAGCTAATGCAGCAACTCTCAAAAAGTCTTATCACGGTGTCGCAGCGCGACTCGATAGGCTTCCTGCAAGTAAGATTCACACTAAGATATTGTTCATCATTGGAGGTGTAGTCTTTTGTGACTGCCTCGATATGAACATTGGCGGCCCGATTATGGCCCAGTTGTTGACAGAAGGATGGTCGACAACTGACAAAAACGCATTGATGCAATCAATGACAATGTTCGGATATCTTATCGGAGGTTTGCTTTCTGGTGTCATTGCCGATAAGTTCGGACGAAGAAAGGGAATCATCACAACCGTCGCAGTATTCTCGGTTGCTTCCATACTTGGAGCATTCTCGACGAATATGGAAATGCTTACGGCACTGCGCTTTGTGATGGGTCTCGGATTGGGGGCCGCTTTCCCTGCGGGTTATGGAGCATTTAGCGAGTATACACCCCCAGCAAATCGTGGTCGTTGGCAAGCCTGGTTAGGCCTGATTGCAAACTCAGCTACCCCTGTTGCAACCTTAATCAGTCTTATCGTTTTGCCTCTTGCTGGATGGCGTGCACTCTTTGTGCTGTGTGGTGTTTTCGCACTCATCGCCATGTTCTTTGTTGTTAAATTCCTGCCTGAGTCACCTCGCTGGCTTGCTCAAAAGGGACGCAATGACGAAGCAGAAGTAATCGTGGCAAACTTCGAGCAGAAGTATTACGATCGCGGAATCGATCTTCCTGAGGTTGATGTTGCAGAGATCGAAAAAGAAGCACAGAAAGCCGAAGTTAAACCTTTGCCTTGGCGCTTCCTGTTCACAAAGAAGATGTTGCCTAGAACCTTAACGGCAGCCTTCCTACAGTTCACAAACTTTACCGTGGTTTACACCATTATTACCTGGACCCCTACCATCTTCGTAATGAGAGGCTTTGACGTTACCTATTCTGTAGGTATGACCGTTGTTATGCTTTTAGGTATACCTTGCGGCGTTGGTTTGATGAGCTTGCTCATTGAGAAGTGGGATCGTAAGAAACAGCTTATTGTTGGTATGTTGATCTCTGGTGTAGCTGGTATTTTGTGGCAGATGATTCCTGCCGATCAGACCATCCTGGTTATGTTAGTCGGATTCCTGCTTTGCATGATTACCTACTACTGGTCAGTTATTGTAAGCGCGGTATATCTACCTGAGCCGTTCCCGACGCAGGTAAGAATTAGTGGTTGCGGCTTCGGTAATGCTTTTGGCCGAATCAGCGGTATTCTTTCTCCGTTCTGGATTGCATTCTTCTTGCAAAGCGACATCGGCACCCTAGGCGTGTTCCTTGTTTGCCTTGGTGTAGCCGTATTCGCTTCAATCTGGACTGCCATCTTTGCGGTTGAGACCAGAAACAAGACGCTTGAAGAGATTAACGCTGGTGTTCTTGATTCATTGCCAGACCAGACAGAGCAAAACAAAGCATAGTACCTAAAAGAAGCAAATGCATTGCGATAAGCATATTACGAGCGATTATGAGGAGGAGGGTGTTTGAGAATGAGGGAATATAGATTAGCGGTTCTCGGACTTAACCAGGGCGCGAAAGCTGCCCGTGATGCGTGTGATAGTTCCGTCTTCGATTTAGTAGCCATTGCAGGCTTTGGACAGAAAGCAGAAGATCTTGCTCAAGAGCTTGACGCTGCATTATATGAGGACTACGAAGAGCTTTTACGAACAGTAGATCTTGATGCAGTAGTGATAGCTTTGCCCAATGACCTGCACTGGCCTGCTACGCAAATCGCTCTCGAGCGAGGAGTAAAAAACATTCTCGTTGAGAAACCGATTGCAAGTAGTCAAGAAGATGCAGAGAAGATTATTGATGCCTGTAAAGAGGCAGAAGCAACGCTCTTGATAGGACATCAACGCCGTTCATCTGCAACGATGATGTTTTTGAAAAAATTCATCGAGGAGGGAAACCTCGGAGAAATCGTAGGCATTCAGTGTGCTTATGCCCTAGCAAAGCCCCATGATTACTACGACATTGATTGGCATCGGACAACGGGACCACTGCTTATCAACGCAATCCACGATGTAGATGACTTTCACTATATAACGGGGATGAAAGTTGAAAGACTGTACGCTGCAGCACGAAACTCAATTCGCGGCGGCCAGATTGAAGACTCAGTATCCATTTTGTACGAATATGTGGGAGGAGCAACTTGTACCCACTTCGTATCCGACGGTATTCCGGGGCCTTGGAGCTATGACATGGCAGCAGGCGAAATGCACTTCTTCGATTGCTGTCCAGGTGAAAATAGCTTGCATGTGTTTGGCACTAAGGGATCATTCGGTTTGCCGAATATGGATTTCTACTATTACGAACCGGAGCGGTACGGATGGGCAGAGCCGCTTCGTAAGAAGCACTTTGAAGTGGGAAGGCCAGATCCTGCAACCGCCACACTAAGCCACTTTGCTGATTTATGTACCGGCAAAGAGACTGTTCCGCGATGTAGCGGTGAAGAGGGTTTAGCCACCTTAAAGGTCATACAGGCAATTCTCGAATCAGCCGATAAAAAGGCTATCGTTGAGCTTGATTGGCCAGAGGCATAAGAATAAAACGTTTTCCCATTCTCCCCTGCGCCTCTGTAGGGGAGAATGGAAGGAACTACCCGGCTGCGCAAGAGGAGTGTGAGAGGCAATGAAAAAGAGTAAGGATGACGCAAGCGTAAACGAAAATACCGAGCAATGCAGTTTTGACTTCGAGGGATTGAAAATTGGCGATGATGGCTTTCCAATGACGCGGACGCGCACGCAGATGCATCACCTTTTTAATGCCTATCTGTTTTGGGGCGTAATCGCAATTTTAGCCTGTATTGGCTTTGCTGTATGGTCTTATTTTCAGGGTCAGGAGATGACCTTTTTTGAGCTTACTGCTTACGGCGGAATTCTCTACAACGACTTTAGTCTTGCAACTCTCATGAGAGCTGAAGCAGCCTTTTGCCTTTTGGTGGGTATTTGCAGCATTGCAATGAGCTTATATGGCTTTGCCTGGTTCTATGATAATGCGAGCTCCAAGCCAGTTAAGCGCATTAGCCTGATCCTAACTATTGCCTGCGTTATCTGGTTTTGCCTCTATCTCATTGTGGGGATTGTTGAACCGGTGGCACCTATCGTGGCGGTATTTCTTCTTTTGCAGCGTCGCATGTCGAAAAAAGTTCTTGAGGAGAAGCCTTGCCTCGAGCAGCATTGCATTCCAAGTAAAAAAGCCGAAGCTTGAAATAGATTAAAGGGCAGGGCTTTCATAGTATGGCCCTGCACCGTAAATAGAGGTTTTTGACTATCGAATGGAGGGAAAGATATGTCGAACCATGATGTCGTAAAAATCACTGACCTATTCAAAGAGGTAGTGCAGATAGGAATAGTTGTTCCTGATATTGAAAAAACCAAGGCAGCGATGAAAGATGTGTTCGATTTAGAACCTGATGCTGGCGGAGAGTATGTGTACAAGAAGTGTCTCTACAAAGACGAAATCATTGATGCGCCAGTACACGCTGCTTTTTATAACTACTTTAACGTGCAACTCGAACTGCTTGAGCCTATAGGAGATCAAAAGACGGTGTGGAGTGATTACCTTGAGATGGGCATGAGCGGACTTCATCATATTCGCTTTGATGTGGAAGATCATGATAAGGCGAATGAGCTGATGGCAGAAAAAGGCATTGGCATATGGATGGAGGGCACTTCGCTTATAAATCCAGAGAGTCGGTTTACCTATTACGACTCGATGGACAAGCTGGGTTTTATTGTTGAAGCAGTAACGAAAGCAAAGTAAGAGTTTTATTAAGCCCTTAGATTTTTCTTGAGGGCTATAGCAAGAAAGAAAGACGGAGGACCTTTATGAGTTATCAGCATATTGCTACCGAGAATCGGGATGGCGCCTTTATTATCACGCTGGACAGGCCTGAGGCGCGTAACGCAATCAATTCTGCTATGTGGGCCGAGCTTATCGACGCATTAAGTAGCTTTGAGTCGAACGATTCTCTTCGTGTATGCATCCTTACCAATACCGGCAAGGTGTTTTGCGCGGGAGCGGACTTAAAAGAATATGATGCAAAAACCTATCATGCTCCTTTTGGGCGAGAGGATTGGGGTTTTGGTGGCATGACCAAGCACTACTGTCCCAAGCCAATAATCGTAGCCGCAAATGGGAAGGTCTTTGGCGGTGGAGCAGAAATGCTCCTAGCTGCCGATATCGCCTTGATTTCTAGTGATGGACTGATTGGATTCCCAGAAACTAGTCATGCGCTGTTTCCGGGTGGCGGCGGAGCGCCATTGCGCATAGGTCGATCAATCCACTTAAAGCATGCAACAGAGCTCCTCTTGACAGGGCGCCCTATAGATGCAGAATTGGCTCTGGCCTGGGGTTTGGTGAATCGTGCTGTAGATGAAGAGAAGCTTCTTGACGAGGCGCTCGATATTGCGCAAGCAATTATTGCGAATGGTCCTGTCGCTATTCGCATGACTAAGCTTGCAATATATGACTGCATGGATAAGAGCTTCATCTCCGAGTCTGATGGCTGGAGAATGATGTCAGAGTTTGATGCGGGAGCAAAGAGAACCGAAGACGCACAAGAAGGAACTCTTGCCTTTTCGCAAAAGCGTAAACCAGAATGGAAGGGTCGCTAAAAAGCAACTTTTACATCGTGTGTGATAAAGATAGGGTCAGAAAAAGGCCCTATCTTTTTTGCATCTGGATCTTATTCGAGTTCTTCGAAGGGATAGCCCTTGATAAGGTTAATGAAGTCAGAAACGATTTTAGTTTTTGGCTCTTCTGCGCGATAGCTCATGTATAGCTGACGAAAACGCTTAGGTGCCCCCTCGATAGGGATAGTGTTTATTTCGTCTTTGAATGAATCCACGAGCCAAGAGTGACAGGTGATAGCGATGAGATTTGGGTTGGCAGCTACCATTGAGCAAAGAGAAATCTCGTCGGTGTAAAAGCTTTTTAAATCGATATCGTAGCCTTTTATGAGAGCGGAAAGTTCTGGACCGAGTGGCCCGTCAAGGCGATAAGAAACGATTCCCTCGCCTTCGAGTTCTTTGAGTGAGATTGAGCTGCGATTTGCAAGGGGATGCTCTTTGTTGACTGCAAGAGTAACGCTTTGCGACCAGCAGGGGATAGAGATCAGGTCTGAGTCAGGGCCGATAATGCCGCTAAAGCCAACATCAACCGTTCCTTTTTTTAAATCTCGAAGAACACCTGGAGTGGTGGTTTGCTTGAGGCTAATTAATACATCGTCTCCGCAGCTTTGACGGAAGTGCCCTATGGCTGCCGACCATTGTCTGCTTTGCGAAGAGTATATTACTCCAAGCTTTATTGATTTATTGAGCTCCCCGACGCGATCTTTGACGAGATGAGATCCTCTATCAAGCATTTGAAGCGCAGCAGCTACATAATGATAGTAGTCTTGCCCTTCGGCGGTTAATTCAACTTGCCCCTTTTGCCTAAGAAACAAAGGGGTTCCAAGTTCATTCTCAAGTTTAGAAATCGCCAAAGAGAGGGTTGGTTGAGAAATGAATAACTCTTCAGAGGCATAGGTGTAGTTCTTAACTTCTGCGAGTTTTTTGAAGTAATAAAGATGTGATAGGTTCATGGTGGTTCTACTCTCGCCGAGTCTTATTGGTCGATTGTAGCATCTACAAACCCGCCAATTTGTGGTGTAGTCATTGGTTTTATCAAATCGTTTTTCTCCGTATTGGTAATGGTTGCTTATGAATGTCCGCATTCGCATTGACATGTGGCACCACTTTGATACATTTTGAATTGTCTTCGATAAAACACCAGTTCACGATTCATGACACCCTTTCTCTCTTTTTATTGCATTAGATAAAAACATCAAGTTTTGTTTGAATAAATTGATTTCACAGATTCCGTTTTTGGCTCGATAATGACCCCAATGAAAACAGTTTCTCACGTAATGTATGAGAGGTGATTGCATGCGGGGACTCGAGGGAATCAAAGTTGTAGAATTGACAGGCTATGTAGCTGCGCCTGCCTGTTTAAGAATTCTTGGAGAAATGGGTGCGACAGTTTACAAAATTGAACCATTCAGTGGGGACGAATATCGTACGAATGGTCCTGCTTTTGGAATGGAAAAAACTGATGTTGATGATCCTGCTTTTGACCTAGCTTCTATCAACAAAAAATGGCTCAGCGTAAATTTGAAAGATCCTGAAGGAAGAAACCTTCTAGAAGAAATGCTGGCAGAATGCGACATTTTAGTGACGAGTTTCCGAGATAAAGCCCTCGAGCGTTTGGGCTTAGATTTCGAGGCAGTTCATAAGCGTCATCCTCACCTTGTTTGGGGACAAATGAGGGGTTATGGAGAGTACGGACCTGAAAAAGATACGAAGGGTTTTGATGCCACGGCGTTCTCTGCTCGAGGAGGAATTTATATGTCCTTTCCTCAGGCGGGCGAAGATTTTCAACCAGTAAATGTACCAGCTGCCTTCGGAGATTGGAACGCTTCGATGGCGCTAACGTCGGGGTTATTAGCTGCGCTTGTAAGAAAAAATCTTACAGGAGTTGGCGATAAAGTTACGGTTAATCTCTACCATTGTGCCTGCTGGGCGATGCAGATTGCTCTTGCTCAATCGCAGTTTGGCGAAGAATGGCCACGGTCTCGCTACAACATGACGTGCCCAACCAACAATACTTATCAAAGTAAAGATGGCGTATGGTTCCTGATTTGCTTTGGAAGCTATGACATGTTCTTTGAGCTCACCATGAACGCCATTGGGCTTGAGCATCTTGTCGATGATGAGAGATACAACAATTCAGCCACGATAAATAATGGCGGTGGAGGCAATACCGAAGTCATTAAGTTCATGGAAGAGGCTTTCAAAAAACAAGATTGGGAGTACTGGGATAAGGTCTTCCGCGAGAAAGAAATTCCTTATCAAAAGCTCAATGTGTTATCAGATGTGTTAGAAGATCAAGAGGCTTTTGACAACGATATCTTAAGAAAGCTCGATTACGATGCATTTGGGGAGCGGATCATTCCTACAACCCCGGTTCGCCTCGATTCGGTAGGAGATCCTATTCTGCGAAGAAGCCGACCAATTGGTTATGACACGAAAGAAATCTTGAGCGACTTTGGCTACAACCAGGCAAGTGTTGCCGCAATGATTGGGTCGGGATCAGTTAAAGCCTACGATGGTCCTGAGTTGTCTGAGACCATCCTTCGTCCGAGCTTTGGACCACGGTCCAAAACCGACGAATAGCAATAAAACGCATTCCTCTTTTGAGAGTGGCGCACGGGACTCGCAGCCCCCCTGTGCGCCACCTGTCATTTTAACTAAGGACGGTAGTTGTCTGGCGAGCGCCTTTGGGTGCGAAAAGAAAACGATCGTGGACTTTCTCTCCAAAAATTTTGAGATAGAGCTTCAAAGATAATCCGTTGCCGAAGGCTGCGATAATGGTTCCCTCGCGAATGCCATAGATTCCTCCAAGAAATACGAGCGAAGCCGTAATAGTGAGAGCAACGCATATCGGATCCCAAATGAGCTTCGCCGTTGAATTTTTTATCTTAAAACGATATGAGATAGCCTGCATAACACCTTCTGAAGGCAGGGGAACGATGTTGGGCGTTAGGTAGAATACATAACCAAATCCCATAGTATTTAAGCTGAAAAATAAGTAAACTAATTGCGCGGCATAATTGTGTGCGTCCGGCAAATAGCCTACCAGTATATTAGTGAAGTCAACAATAAAGCCGAAAACGATTGATACAGGCACTTGCAATAGGTAGCGCTTCTCAAAGGCCCGTCCTTTGAGAATAATTTGGAGCAGAATAAAGCCGCAATTAATGAGGATGGTAAAAGCGCCCATGCTCATTTCACCAATAAGGCTACAAACATAAGGAACAGACATAGCGGGGGAGATGCCAAGCATCGACTTTACAGAAAGTGACACCGCGAAGGCAACAAGAAAAAGGCCAAAGCCATATGACGTAAGCCGACGAATCATCCAAAGGATGTTCTCTCGATTGAACATAATGCAGGTTGCCTTCCTTGCTAGATAGCCACGAGAATCTTTGTGGCGCGACTGACTATCTTACTCCTCCTTAGACAATGTGCAAGAGAAAAGTGGTGCAGATTGACAGCGGCTATGCTTATGGTGCAATTTAAAGCGATATACTAGGGGTCGCTTTGGAATGTGCGAAAGGATGATTCATGTTTGTGCTCGACGATTTTTACGTGTCAGATGAGGTTCTTGACTATCTCGAAAACTCTCAAGAGCCTGTATTTGATAATGCGGCTGCACGCAGCTGTTCTCAGGGTCGATCGCTTAACATGCAGTCGCAGCCTCTTTCGCCCGAGGAGCGCATCTGCGCTCTGTCGGAAATACATCTTGAAGATATCAAGAGATTCGCTCATGAAGATACGGTACGTGGAATCGAGCTGTTCAAGGATAAGGCGGCTTGCAGGCGCGCCCTCACACCGCTTTTCCCTCACTATGTATTCGAGGAGTACAATCTGGAATCCCTTCAAGCTCAAAATCCCGAATCCGTGAAATATCCGGTGGTCATAAAGCCCGCAACAGGGTTTTTTAGCGTAGGAATATATCCAGTTTTTACCGAGGAACAGTGGCGGGCTGCGGTAGCTGATATCGCTGCAAGTTCATCGGCTTGGCATGAAGGCTATAGTAAGAGTGTGGTTAACGACGCCAGTTTTTTGGTGGAGTCCTATATTGATGGCGAAGAATACGCAATCGATGCTTATTTTGATGCAGAAGGCCATCCAGTAGTTCTCAACATTCTTCGCCATGATTTTGCGGGAAACGATGATGTGTCTGATCGCCTTTACTACACCTCGAAAACTATCCTTACTGAGAACATGTGTGCAGTGCGGGCTTTTCTTGAAGCAGCAAATCAGGAGTTTAAGCTTCGTAATTTTCCTTTTCATGTTGAAGTGCGTATAAATGAGTCGGACGGTATTGTACCGATTGAGTTTAATCCTCTGCGTTTTGCGGGTCTTTGTACAACCGATGTTGCCTATTTTGCCTATGGCTTCAAAACCTATGCTTGTTTTTTTGAAGATAAGCGCCCCGACTGGGAGAGTATTCTTTCGCAAAAAGATGATGAACTCTATACCATGATTTTGCTCACCAAGCCTGGCTTTGAGGCTAATCGGGCTTATAGCTTTAATTATGACGCACTGGCAGCTCACTTTCAGAAAGTACTTGCCTTGCGCAAGACTGATTTTAAGAAACTCAATACCTTTGGCATGCTTTTTACAGAGACACCAATGAGTAAATGGAATCAGGAAATTGAGCCGATTCTTAGCTCAAGCCTTGACGAGTATATCTCCCTGACCTCGTAAAATCCTCAATTATGACAAAACGGTAATACCTGTTGACACATAATACTATGCGACATATAGTATTATGCAAAAGGAGGTATTGGTATGGATCCACAATTGAAACGCGGCTTTCTAGAATCTTGTGTACTTGCCGCACTTGCTCGTCAGGATTCTTATGGGTATCAAATTATCAAGGATGTTCCCGATCAGCTCGGTCTAACGGAATCTACTCTCTATCCGATTCTTAAACGACTTGAACAAGCGCAGTGTTTAATCGTGTACTCGGTAGAGCACAACGGTCGACTGCGTAAGTATTACCGCATCACCGAGACAGGTGTTGCGCGCTTAAATGAGTTCATCGCGGAATGGCCAGACATCGTTGCGTTCCACGATTACATAATAGGAGGAGTGAATAATGGATAAAGTCAACTTTTTGACGCAACTGCGCGAAGCCCTACAGCGTTTGCCGCAGTACGAAATTGATCAGTCGGTCGCGTATTATTCTGAGATGATTGACGATCGTATGGAAGACGGAATGAGCGAAGAAGAGGCGGTTTCTTCTCTAGGAAATATCAACGACATCGCCATCCAAATCATCAACGAAACACCTGTTGTGCCGAAGGCTATTGCAAGGGCAAACACAGGGTCGCGAACGCTTAATATTGTTTTGCTGGTGCTGTTCTCGCCGATTTGGGTACCGGTAGCCCTCGCTTTTATCTTGACGGTTTTTAGTATCTATTTTGCTATCTGGATGGTTATTCTTAGTCTATGGCTTGTTGTGTTCGCGCTGGTCGTGGGTGGTCTTGCCACAGCAGCAGCGGCAGTTCCCATGCTCGCTTTTACCCATCCGCTCACCGCTCTGTACGCCGTCGGATCGGGGCTGGCTCTTGTTGGTATAGGACTGTTCTGCTTCTTTGGAGTGCTCGCAGTTTCTAAAGGACTCTTTGCTCTCACGAAAACCTTTGCGAGCAAAGTGCGATCGCTCTTTGTGAAGGAAGGGGGCAAATAATGAAAAAAGCAACGAAAATCGTTCTTATCATTGCAACAGCTCTTGTTGTAGTGGGAGGCGCAATGTCTTTCGGGGCCTTAGCCGCTGTTCAATTTAATTTTAAAGCACTGTCAACATCTTCTGATTTGGTCAATCAAAGCTATGTGTCCGAACGTGGCGACTATCAGAGCATCAAAATCAATGGACTAGGTGAAAACTACTCAATTATAAGAGGTGCTGGTGAAGCTGTTGAGGTTGATTATTACAGCTCTGATGCCCTGGAGTACACCTTCAATGATGAGGGAGACACCTTGATTATTGAAGAAAAGAATCATCCGAGGTTTATGTTTTTTAACTTCGACACGAGTTTTTATGACAGGAATGTTGTGATAAAAGTCCCTGCAAGCTTTACGGGAGATATTGAAGTAGGTGGAGCAAACTCGAATATCTCTGTGCAGGGCATAGAAGCGCGCTCGCTCGTGGTGCAAACGGCTGGCGGAGACGTGTCTGTTGAAGACATGAAGCTCGCTGGTGCTTGCAGCATTGATTGCACGAGCGGCTCAGTTAAATTTACTTCACTAAGCGTTCATTCTTTAACTGTTAATGGAATGAGCTCGGATGTGGCAGGGAAGGGCATTCTTGCCGAAGACAAGGTAGAATGCGCCGTTGCAAGCGGGTATATTTCCTTGCGCGATGCGCAGGCAAATGCGGCAGTACTTTCTGCGGCAAGCGGCGATATCAATGTTGAAAGTTTGCGCTCTTCTTCCGCGATTATTAATACGATGAGCGGTTCCATCACTTCTTCAGCTCTTGCAGCTGAGCAGATTGAAATGAAAGCTGCATCGGGTGATATTCGGGCAGGTGTTGAGGGCGATCAATCAGAATACCGTATTGTTGCAAAAGCAGTTTCGGGTGATGTAGATGTGCCGCTCGGAAACGATAATTCTCCGAATTCAATCAGCCTTGAAGCTACCTCGGGAGACATAAATCTTGGCTTTAGCCTTCGAGGATAATGCGTACTAAAAACTTGCACTAACAAAGTATGCCCTACATCGTTTCGGCGATGTGGGGCATATGATATCTTGCGAGTATTTCTTACATGCAATAAAGCATGTGGGTCCCTTGCCTTCGCTGCTCGCGCGGCATTCTGCATGAGATTGAAGGATATGCCCGCTTTGATTGCGAATTCGCGAAGCTATACCTCAGAAAAACGCAGGTGGTAAAGATTTCGCTATCTCTATGGAGTGCATTTTGGTCTCGCATGGTGTTTTCGACCGGGCATAAGTTTCAATCTCATACAAATTAGGTATGGTTTCATAGATTTTTTCTGACGCCCAGCCTTGAACCAACTCGCGAAGCTCTTAAGGGCAGTATTGCGGCGTTTGGTAGGAGCTGCAATCTAGGTGATTTGTTCCCCAAGTAACGATACGGGTAATGAGCTCTCTGACGCTAACCTTTCTTGCTAAAATACGCTTATCAAGTATTTGATAGGGGCGGGCTCCACTTTTGGCAAAAGAGATTACATATCCATTGGGATTAAAATTTGCAATGATTATCATGGCAATTTGTCTTGTCATGGGCTTAGTAATTGTTGCTTTTGGATATCGACTTTTCGCAGATCAAAATCACCAACAGTACACAGATCACGGCAGAACGCTCGTCACTGCTTCGTCAAAGTATGTCAATTGGGACAACATCAATCACTATCTCGAGACAGGCGAGACAGACGAAGAGTATGCCACCACGCTTGAGAATCTTCAGGTCTTTGCTGAGGCGGCAGGAGCAGAATACCTGTATGTTCTTGTGCCAACCGAAGAAGGAAACCTATATGTGTACGACTCGGATCCGAGCACGGGGCACATCGTTCTTGGAGAGACTATCGCACGAGAAGAAGAGTATGATTAGCTTACCGATGAGCTATTTGCAGGTGAGCAGTTCGATCCTGTTGTTTCAGACGGCGAATACGGAGAGCTATTTGCGGTGTATCTTCCTATGCATGATAGCAGTGGAAATTTCGTTGCCTACATGGGAGTTGATTTTTCGGTCGAGCATATAAAGCAGGAACAATACGATTTTGCAAAAAGACTCATTGCTATGGCAGTGGGCATTGCAATAGTTATCACACTTCTTTTTGTGGCCTTACTCAATCGAATGGTGGTAGGACCCATTAATCAGATTGCCATGTCTGCGAGTGAGTACTTAGTCGAGGTAAAACAGGATTACTTCCGCGAGGTCAATAGTATTACGAAGCTCGAGATTAATACGAAAGACGAGCTGCAGAGTTTATCAGAGTCAATAAAATCGATGGCTATAAAGATTGATCAATATATGAACAACCTTAAAGAGGCAAATGAGAAAGCTTCGAAAGATCCGCTGACGTCACTATTGAATAGAGAAGCTTTTCGTGAAAAAGCTTCGTCTGTCATTGTGAAAGACCACAGTAGCGATACCCATGCCTTTCTTATGATCGACCTCGATAATTTCAAAAACATAAACGACACGTATGGGCACTCGGTGGGAGATGAGGTACTTATAGCTTGCGCTAAAGCAATTAAATCAAAATTCAGAACAGGTGATTTAATTGCACGATTGGGCGGGGATGAATTCGCAGTTTTCTACAAGAATCTCCTTGAGGTGGAGGATATCGAACGAAGGGCTCAATCGATTTGTTCGGGTATCGCATCGCTGAGTTTTAAAGAGGGCTTTACCGTGCGTGCTAGCATCGGCATTGCCTACAGTAAGGCGAATAAAGGTAATAGTTACCAGCGTCTCTATATGATTGCCGACGAAGCCCTCTACGAGGCAAAGGAAAATGGTCGAAACACCTACGTTGTTATTGAGGATACGAGGAATCGCCATGAATAGAAGATCAAGCGATTACAAGCCCTCAGTTACGCGCCCCTTAAGTCTGAAACTATCGGTGTTTGTTGCCGTTATGTGTTTGGTGATGGGCGCTTTGTTGGTATTGGTCAGCTATCAGATACACGGAAGATATATTAGCGATCAATTCGCGCAACGCGGAGAGACTGTGGCTAGTGTTGCAAGTCGCTATGTGAACTGGGACAAAATCGCCGAATATTACGAAACTGGTGTGGCAGACGAAGAGTATGCCCAAACGCTAGCAGACTTGCGTGCTATCGCAGATGCTGAGGGGGCAAAGTATATCTATGTTATTGTGCCTGCCGAAGGCGGGGTTGGTTATGTCTACGATACAGACAGTTCCGAAGACCAGGTTTCTTTGGGAACCTTTATCGACTACGATTTCTTTTTCGGGGGCACCGAACAAGCTCCGGTAATTGGCGAAGCAATCGAGCCGTTTTATGTAGACGCAGATGGAGAAGAACTACTTTGCGTGTATTTCCCAAATTATAAGAGCAGCGGAGGTTTCGCAGGGTACCTGGGTGTCGATTACGATGCCAGTCATCTTGCCGCAAGCAGCGACGCTTTCCTCATGCAGCTAATCGCAGTTGCACTGGTGGTTGCGCTTATTGCTACCGTTGGCTTCTATATTATCCTTCGACAGATGATTGTCCGACCTATCGATAAGATGGCGGTTGCAGCAGCCGATTATGTTGTGACACACGACGAAGGAGCGGCTCGTAGCAATAAGGTTGCACAACTTTCCATCAACACTAAAGACGAACTCCAGAGTTTAAGTAAATCTTTGAAGGGCATGGATAGTACTATCAAAGAGCATATCGCCAGCTTGGAATCTGCCAACATTCGTGCTGCAACAGATTCAATGACGGGCTTGCTTAATCGGGAGGCGTTTACCTATCAGGTAACCGAGCTCATTGAGGGCGATGATAAAGGCGAGGCTCATACCTTTATGATGGTTGACCTCGATAATTTCAAAGAGGTAAACGATACGCATGGACACCTCATAGGGGATGAGGTAATTCAGGAGACAGCTAGTATCATCGTGGCAAAATTTAGGGCGAGTGATCTTATCTCGCGTTTTGGTGGAGACGAATATGCCGTGTATTACCGGCATGCAACTTCGTTAGAAGAAGTGGAAAAACGTGTTCAGGATGTATGCTTGGCGGTTCGCGAAAACATGATTACCAGCGAACTGTCGGTTAGCGTTAGCATTGGCGTAGCTTATCTAGACGATTCGGCGGAGTACTCCTTCCAAGAGCTTTATATTATGGCTGATACCGCTTTGTATGATGCAAAATCTAGCGGACGAAATGGCTACGTTATCAGAGAGAAAAATTCATAAGCTCTTGTTGTGTTAATCCTGTTTGAGCATTATTTCAATACGGTTAAGTTCTTGCCAAAGTCTTGCCTTGCCGTGTGATTAATTGAATAATCGAAAAAAATAAGAAGCAAAGAAGGTGGAAGCATGATTAAGGTTGGAATTGTTGGCTACGGTAATCTTGGTAGAGGCGTCGAGGCGGCACTTAAGCAAAACTCTGATATGGAGCTTGTGGGAGTGTTTACGCGAAGAGACCCATCAAATGTTTCAGTATCTTCGAAGGATACCAAAGTATTTTCATACAGTGATTTAGATGCCAAAGCCGATGTGCTTGATGTTCTTATCATATGCGGAGGCAGCGCTACCGATCTTCCCGTATTAACGCCAGAACTTGCACAGAAATTCAATGTTATCGATAGCTTTGATACTCATGCAAAGATTCCCGAGCATTTCGCCGCTGTTGATGCTGCGGCAAAGAAAGGCGGAAATCTTGCAATAATTTCAGTTGGATGGGATCCCGGAATGTTCTCCATGAACAGGGCAATTGCACAGGCAATTCTTCCCCAGGGAAAGGATTACACGTTTTGGGGTAAGGGAGTCAGCCAAGGCCATTCAGATGCTTTACGAAGAATTGATGGCGTCATTGATGCGCGTCAATACACCATTCCGGTGCAGACTGCTCTTGAGAAAGTGCGTTCGGGAGAAAACCCCGAGTTAAGCACGAGGGAAAAGCATAGTCGTCTGTGCTACCTTGTTGTCGAGGATGGTGCAGACCAAGAAGCCATTACGCAAGAGATAGTCACGATGCCCCATTATTTTGACGAATATGACACCGAGGTAAAGTTTATAAGTGCAGAAGAAATGGCACGCGACCACGCAAGTTTACCGCACGGGGGCGTTGTCTTCCGCAGTGGAAAAACGGGTCTCGCCCAGGAGAATACGCAGATAATTGAATACCGATTACAGCTCGATTCAAATCCAGAGTTTACGGCTAGTGTGTTGGTGGCTTATGCACGCGCAAGCTACCGTCTTTCGCAAGAGGGACAGGCTGGATGCAAGACGGTGTTTGACATTGCACCCGCTTACTTGCTCAATATGAGTTCCGAAGACATGAGAGCAACTTTGCTTTAATATGGTTATGCGCATGCTGTATGGAAGATGCGTGCTGCTGACTATGAAACTAAGGGGAACAAATGAAAAAGAGCCGAATACGTGGCGTGATTACGATTGCGCTCATGAGCGCTATGATGGTCGCACTTTTTGCGTGTGGGAGCACTACCAACGACACTCAATCGCTTGAGACTGAGGCCTATAGTCCGTCGTTCGAGGCGGAGTTTCTTGAGTATGCCCAAGATCAGGTAGAAATAAAGAAAGTCGTTAATCCTCCCAGCTCTTTTTCGCCTGGCGAAGTCTACTATGTTGATTTCGATCAGGAAAGCATGGCCTTATCGGTCCCCCTAAGTGTTCTTGACCAGGCAGAAAGCGACAAAGCCTATATTGTTATGAGATATCAGTATCCTGCAGGGTCGAGCGCTGAATCTATTTCCTTCTACATTCCTTCAACTGAGCTTGCTTATCTCTATTATCCCGAGGCGAGCACAGAGGATCTTTCTTTGCTTGTGAGTGATGTGGTGGTTTCTGAGAGCCAGGCAAAATCAATAAAGAATACCTTGTCAGAGCAGGGCAACGAGGTTTCAGAAAGCGCGCCAACCTATTCTGTTGCGGCATATCTCGTGTGCGAATCGGAAAGTGAAAGCTCGGCTGTGAGGCTGGAATCGCTTTCCAAAGAAATCACCATGAGGGAGCGCGGGCTTGCAGACGCGTCTGAGGTTGAGTCTCGTCTCTATTTGAGTAGCTCGAGAGATGTGTATAAGCCTATAACGGTTGCATATACCGCAGAAGACGGTAAAAGCTTTGTCGACACCTACTTCTATGGCTCCTTTGCCTCAACGCAAGCTGTCTTGCCTCAAGCTAATTATCAAGACATATCAGGTCATTATGCCGAAAGTGCTATTCAGCAGGTGCAATTGTCCTACAACATGGCTCAAGCAATCACCGAGGGCTCAGAGTTTTCGCCTGACTCTCAAGCCACTTCCGAAGATGTGTGTGAGGCTATTGGAGCCTTCATGGCTGCGCCTCTCGCCAACGATGCTGCCTATGAGAAATCAAAAGAGCAGATTTTAGCCGAGTATCCTGAATACGCTCCGCTGATTAAGGCTGATGCAGAAAACTTCGATTACCTTCTCAAGAACTACGTCGCACGTATGCCCTATGGGCTCATAGAAGCTTATCAAAAGCTTGAGGAAGCAGATTCTGCAACAAGTCTGATTGATCGCGGCCATGCAATCAATGCACGCATTGATGTTGCTATGCTCGAGCTTGCCTCTGCGGGTGATGTATTAGTAGATGCAGCAACAGGAGAATCGAAGCTCTCTCTTCCCGATAAGGAAACAACTGATATTTGGTTGACGGGCATTACTGATATTGCTGAAGACGACCCGATTCGACCCTACGCAGCGATGGCGCTTCATTATGGATTGCTCTTTCCAGATAAAGAGGGCAAGCTTAATCCGTACTCAACAATAACAAGAGCAGATTTGTGCTTGTCTTTTGCCAATTTGGGAGCTCTTTTTGAGCAAACGGTAGAAAAGGCAGATTATTTTGAAGGCTATACACAAAGCTATCTGTATGCGCGAGATGCAAATCTGTTGTTTGATGTCACGGGAACCTGGTCTATGGTGGGTGCCGAGCGAGTAGATGGTAGTACGTACACCAAAGATGAAGTTGCGCAAGACGACGCGAGCTTCTCCTTTGCCTTAGGCGAATCATTGGAGAAGTGGGAAAACGATGAATACAAGGCGGTTTACTATTATTCTGCTCAGGAACGAACCATTACCATTTGCTACGAGTATCGAATTTTCGAAGTGCTTGAGGTGAGCGAAGATCTCAAAACGCTCAAATATGTTTACGAAAATGAAGAAGACCCCGAGTTTAATGGCGAGATCTATTACTTCGAGCGCGAGATTGAGTAGCTAAGGTTAATGGCGCATACCTAAAGTGAGCGCTGTTGGTAGAGTCCCGCATCGCTAAAGCCAAGACTGCGGTAATATTCTCGGGTTCCAATCGAGCTAATAACGTTGAGGCTGGTGTAGCCCTTTTCTTTCGCTATTTCGCTCGCGCATTCAATAAGCTGTTTGCCAAGGCCCAAATGCTGAGAGCCTTCATCGGCACTGCGGAATCCAGATACTTTTCCGTATACATGCACTTCTCTAATCATGGCTTGGTGAGGCTTAATGGGAAGCGCATCGCTATACGCATCGAGTGTTTCAGCTTTTGGAAGCGAAAGACGAAGAAATCCCGCAATCTTATTTTCGGGATTGACCCACTGAAGAAAGTATTCATCACTGACGCTCGTTGTGAAGGGAATAATCTCCAAAGAAAGGCTTTCGAGGGGTATTTCGCTTAAGGCAATTTCGCGATAGCGTATTTCAGATATGGTGCCACCGTTTTGCTCGATATGACTCTCAACCATTTGTCTCAGATTGGCTTTCTTGTTGCCTGCCACAATATCGTGCGCCGAAATATCTCTAATCATACGTGATATTCGCGTAAAGGGAGGGGTGTCTGTTGTGTTGGTGGCAAGACAGGCAACAAGCGTTTGCTCGTCGTAAGGTTGCCAGGTGCCGTTATTGTAGTGTCGACATAATCCCGTTCCTTGAACAAGAGAACAAGGGTAGAGCTTGACTTCGTCGGGGATAAAACACGCCTCGCTTACAAGCCTGCGGTAATCGCGCTTATCAATTTCTTGTGTTGAGCCTAAAAGATTGAGCATAAAGTGGACGTGTATCTTAAAGCCAAAAAGACGCAGAAGCGCAAATGATTGTTTTAGCCCCTCAATATTGAAGTTGCGGTTATTGGCTTGAAGGATGTCTTCATCCAGGCTCTGTATGCCAAGTTGTACCTTGGTGCAGCCAAGTAATCTGAGAAGTGTTAGCTTTTCGATGGTGATCGTATCGGGGCGCGTCTCCATGACCAGCCCTACTACGCGGCTTTTGGCATGTTCGTTTATTGCGTGTTGCGTGAATAGTTCGCTTAATTCAGCAGTTTGCTCACAAGAGATGTTTTGATAGATTTCGTTGTCGATATAGAGCTGCTGAACAGCTTCGTTGTATGTGATGGAGCCTGTGTTTACGGCATGCTGCGTTTCTTCTACTAAAGCTGCAAGCTCATCACGTTGATTGTGTAAACCGTGGTCTTTGTACCACTGCCTGCGTTTTGTTGCATTATCTTCGGCATGTTCTCCATCGTTGAGAGCGCGAAAAAGCTCGTTTACAAACCAGATTTGATACGACTCCGGATACTCGCACCAGGTGCCCCCCAAGATTATGAGCTCAATTTTATCGGTGGAGTGGCCCATGTGAGTGAGAGCTCGCACACGCGAAACTACTTGAAGGTAAGGGTCAAAAAAGTTTTGCTCGGCGCGCTGGCAGGCAGGTTCATCGAAGAGGTAGCTTTTTGGCATCCTGACATCATTGGGGCAGTACAAGCAATTGCTTTGACATTTCCAGGGTTTAGTTATCACGGTGATGGTGGCAACTCCCGAAGCGCTTCGACGAGGTTTTACGCGCAAGGTTTGTATAAGGAGTTTCTCGAGGCCGGCATCAACGCCCCAATCACGGAGAAGATCAGGTTGGTTGTCCTTAATTTTTAGATAGTAAGGAAGAATGCGCTTTTTTGCATAAGGACGTACGTCAGGACCCAGGCCTTTGTTGTGCTTATGGATGATTTTCGCAAGCTGCTTTTCGTCGAGTCCACCATTGGCTCTCAGTTCATCCAGTATGTCTCGTAAAAGCGATTCCATGATATCGAGATTCTATAGTATAGAATGAGATTGAGAGCCCATGAATAGCAATACAGCCAAAATACTCTGCAAGTTGAATACCGATTTTTATCGGCAAAATAGCTCGTCGTTTTCTGAAACGCGGCAGGCACCCTGGTCGGGTTGGAAGAGGGGGCTCGATGTGGTTACAGCAAATCGCAATGAGCCATTCAGCCGTCTTTCGGTATTTGATCTCGCGTGCGGAAATCTCCGATTTGAAAGCTTCCTCAAAAAAGAACTGGGAGAAATCCCTCTTGCCATTTATGCCGTAGACAACTGCGAGGATTTAGTTCCATGTTCGGAGGCAACACACTTTCAAAGCCTTGATATCGTGGGAGCACTCCTGGAGAGAAAATCACTTGCGGCATGTATTGAGGCGCCGAAATGCGACCTAGCGGTATCTTTCGGTTTTATGCATCATGTTCCGGGGATGCAGAATCGAGAAGAAGTTCTCAGGCAGCTCGTGCGTCAAACCAAGCCTTCGGGTTATGTGATGGTGTCGTTTTGGCAGTTCATGAAAAACGAAGAAATGGGAAAGAAAGCATATGCTACTCATGAGGAAGCTTTGGCTAAGCTTCCGTCTCTTAATCTTGATGAAGGAGATTTTCTTTTGGGTTGGAAAAATCAACCTGGAGTCTATCGCTACTGCCATAGTTTTTCTGAAACAGAAATCAACCAGCTGGTTGAGGCGGTAAAGAATGAGGCTAGGCTAATCGCGCGCTTTTCTTCAGATGGGCGGGGAGACAATCTAAATACCTACCTGATTTTCCAGGTATCATAAGCATCTTTCGCCAAGCTTTGCTTTGCATGGATGCGTCTATAATGAAACTATATGTGCCAAATTAAAGAATGGAAGCCCATGAAAAGAATTGCAGCCCTTATTCTAATCTTGCTTGTTTGCGCTACACCGCTCCTTTCTTGTGAAAACGAGGAGACGAAAAGTGAGTCGCAAGAAAACACGTCTAGCGTGATACTGGCATCCGATTATTCTGATTCAGATAACTGGTTAGTCGTGCCTGTGTCAGAGACACACGAAGTGGATACGCTATATTTCTACCCCACGTGCTATATGCCCAAAACAGAAAGCGATCCACGTATATGCGATATTGACAACCAGGTCATGCGCGAGGGGGCACAGGCTAAGCTCCTAGATCAGGCGAGCGCCTTTGAGGGCAGCACCAACGTATATGCTCCCTATTATAGGCAGGTTGATGCAATGTCGTTGGCGGGTTTGACGCAAGAAGAAATGATTGAGGTTGAAAGTGCGGAGCCCCGCACAGATGTTTTTGCTGCACTCGATTATTATTTCGAAAACTACAACCAGGGAAAGCCCTTTTTTCTTGCGGGTCATAGCCAGGGTTCTATGATGATATATCTCATTCTTGATGAGTATATGCAAGAGCATCCTGAGTATTACGAACGCATGGTGGCTGCCTACATGATTGGAAATGCTGCAACGCAATCGTGGCTGAACGAGAATCCTCATGTGAAGATGGCGCAATCAGAAGACGACACGGGAGTGCTTGTGTCTTGGAATACCGAAGGGCCTGGTAATAAGGGTAAATATAATATGGTTGCACCAGAGGGTTCTGTCTGCATCAATCCGCTTAATTGGAAAACCGATGATACACCTGCAGGAGTTGAAGAAAACAAAGGAACACTTATGGGTGATGGGACAAGCGGATTTGCCGTGGTCGAGGGAATCGCTGATGCAAAGATAGACCTTGAAAGAGGAACGGTAATTTGTTCAAGCGTTAATCCAGCAGAATTCGCGATACCTGCAGCAATGGAGTCATTGTTTGGACCTGAAAGTTACCATACCTGGGACTATAAGTTTTACTACGAGAATATTCGCGAAAATGTCGCAGTGAGAGCTGCCGCGTTTTCGGCGCAGTAGAAAATAACGGTTTCCCGCTGATATGATGAATGGCATCATGCTTGAGATACACTTGGCACGGTTTACTTAAGCGGAAGGAATAAAGATGGTGCGGGTATGTATCGTTGAGGATGACGAGCAGATCGAACGAGAGCTGCGCATCCTTCTTGAACGCAACGAATATGAAGTGTACGCTTGCTCACATTTCGAAACGCTCGTTGATGAGATTTTCGAGTCTGCGTCCGACATCATCTTGCTGGACCTCAATCTTCCCTTTATCGATGGACATGTGGTGTGTCGTGAAATAAGGGAGCGAAGCACCACGCCTATAATCGTCGTAACCAGTCGCGATAGCGATCTCGATGAACTTATGAGCATGAATCTTGGCGCTGATGACTTCGTTTCAAAACCCTATAGCCCTCAAATCCTTCTTGCGCGCATTGCTTCGGTTTTAAGACGCACGAATGAAGGTCCAGTTCAGTCAACGCAAAGCTATAAAAAACTCATCCTCGATTCAGCGAAGAGTCGCGTGCTCTTTGAGGGGCAAGAGGCTGAACTCACCAAAAACGAAATGCGCATTCTTGACTTAATGATACAAAATGCTGAAACCATTGTTGCGCGGGAAAAAATCCAAAATGAGCTTTGGCAGTCCGATCAATTCATCGATGATAATACGCTTACGGTCAATATCAATCGCCTTAGATCAAAGTTGGAAGATATAGGTGCTCAGAACTACCTGCATACCAAACGCGGTTTAGGTTATTACCTCGAAGACAAAGCATGAGTTTTTTCGATTACATAAAAGATAGGGCCATTCCTCTTCTCATCATGGGCGCATCTATTGTGTTCGTTGCCTTGGTTGTGTGGGTGCTTGGCTATAACGTTTCGGCACTAGTTGCGGTTGTTTTGATATTGCTCATGGCGCTGATTGCGGCAAGTGTGTGGGATTATCTCAGCAAGAGACGTTTTTATAGTGAGTTACGTGAAGCCTTGGATTCGGAAAATGAACCCGTGTACTTGACGGAGTTTACTTCAAAGCCAGGGTTTCGTGAAGGGCAGTTAACCTATGAGGCTCTTGAAGGCGCAACGAAAGAAATGAACGATCATATCGCTTCATATCGTTTGGCTTCGCAGGAGTATCGTGAGTATATCGAGACCTGGATTCATGAGATCAAAACACCCATCGCGTCGGCGCGTTTGACTTTATCCAACAACCAAGATGATCCCATGACGCCTTCTTTAGAACATGACTTTGATCGCATAGAAGGCTATATTGATCAGGCTTTATATTATTCGAGAAGCGCTACTGTTGAAAAAGACTACCTCATAAAGAAAATCAACTTAGACGAGCTTGTAAAAACCGTTGTGAAGAAGAATTCGCGAACCTTAATTGAGCACGGGATAAGCCCGCAGCTTGATAATCTTGATGTGGAAGTGTACAGCGATCCTAAGTGGCTTGAGTTTATCGTCAATCAGATTGTCGCAAATTCGATCAAATATCGCCGCTCGAAAGACGAATCACACGAACCCTGCGTTACTTTTTCTGCGAGGACGACCTCAGATCTCTTTGAGAGCGAATACGTTATTTTTACTATCGCTGACAACGGTACCGGCATTCCAAAAAGTGATACTTCCCGTGTTTTCGAAAAAGGCTTTACCGGAGAAAACGGTAGGAGATTCGCTCGTTCAACAGGTCTTGGGCTCTACTTGTGTAAAAAGCTTTGCGAGAAAATAAAGCTGAGCATTGATATTTCATCGACTGAAGGGGAGGGCACCGCGGTGTCGATACGATTCCCCTTATCCAAGATGTACTTTCTGAAATAGTAGGGTACCAATCTTACGAAAGTGTAAGGAAAGGGTAAGTTATATCGATGGCAGCAAAAGCCGGGGCACTCAATAATCATGTTAGTACTCATTACGACATGAAGAGGTAACTATGGAACCGATATTGAGTTGTCAAAACGTAGAAAAATGCTACGGAAACAAGGGGAGCATCACCAAGGCTCTTGCTGGCGTGAGCTTTACCGTTGATAAAGGTGAATACCTTGGCATTATGGGAGCAAGCGGAAGCGGAAAGACAACACTTCTTAACTGTATTTCTACCATTGATAAGGTTACGTCGGGGCATATTTATGTGTCGGGTAAAGACATCACGGCGCTAAGAAGCAAACTACTTTCGAGCTTCAGACGCGACGATTTAGGGTTTATTTTTCAAGACTCAAATCTGCTAGACACCTTAACAGCATTTGAAAATATTGCTCTCGCTCTCACGATTCAGAGAGTGCCTGCACATGAAGTAGAAAAGCGGGTGGAGGTGATCGCACGACATCTTTCTATCTCAGACACTCTCATGAAATATCCGTATCAACTCTCTGGAGGGCAAAAACAACGCGTTGCGGCGGCGCGCGCAATCATTACCGACCCTTCACTCATTTTAGCTGACGAACCTACGGGTGCCCTTGACTCAAGAAGCGCACGAATGCTCCTTGAAAGCTTCGAAATGCTTAATTCGACTTTGGACGCAACCATTCTTATGGTCACATATGATTCCTTTGCAGCAAGCTATTGCAAACGCATTCTTTTCATCCAAGACGGAAAGATGTTTACCGAAATTGCGCGCGGGAGCATGAGTCGAAAACAGTTCTTTAATCGGATCATCGAGATTGTCTCCATTTTGGGAGGAGAGGATTCCGATGTACTTTAAACTCGCCTTAGGAAACGTTCGAAAAAGCATACGAGACTACGGAATCTATTTCCTGACCTTGGTGTTTGGTGTTTGCGTGTTCTATGCTTTCAATTCAATCACGCAGCAAAGTGCAGTGCTTGATATGGGTGAAACACAGTCACGGTTGCTCGATTTTTTGTCAACATTAATCGGTGGCGTATCTGTCTTTATTGCAGTAATCCTTGGTTTTTTGATTGTGTATGCGAGTAGGTATCTCATTAGGCGCCGCAAGAAAGAGTTTGGAACCTATCTAACGCTTGGGATGCCACCTTCCAAGGTGTCGCGAATCATCGTATATGAAACACTATTTGTGGGCATTATCTCTTTGATTGTTGGAATTATCGCAGGCCTTTTACTGTCTCAGGCTCTGCTCTATATTACGGCGGCGCTTTTTACGGTGAAGATGGATATGTTCGTATTTGTCTTTTCGTTTGAAGCCCTGCTCAATACTATTCTGTGTTTCGGAATAATTTTTGTTGTCGCCCTTATTTTTAACGTTTTTTCTGTCTCTCGTTATCGCTTAATCGATCTTATTAACGCAGATCGCAAAAATGAAGGTATGAAAATACGTTCAATTCCTCTTTCCGTGGTCATATTTCTCATTTCTCTTTTTCTAATTGGAATCGCCTACGCCCTTCTTCTTGATAATGGATTGGTCGAATTTGATGAGCAGTTCGCTCTTTCAACGATACTGGTATGTATCGGAACCTTTCTGCTCTTTTTCTCGGTGTCAGGGTTTTTGCTGCGTGCTGTTCAGTCGAACAAAGGGCTCTATTTCCGTGGACTCAACATGTTTACCTTGCGCCAGCTTAATGCAAAAATCAATACCGCCTTCACTTCAATTACCTTAGTATGCATGGCATTATTTTTGGCGATTACCGCAACATGCGGAGGATTTTCCTTATGCACTGCCTTCACGCAGAATCTCGAGCGCACAACCCAATACGATGCTTCGCTTACTGCTTCATATGAGGGGTATTCTGTTTTGGCTGAGGAGGATGCACCCTGGTACGGGCTTGCTCAAGCAGACAATTTTGACATGAGATCCGCGCTCGAGCGTGATGTTACGACCTGGAAGGATGTTGTAGACGCCTCTACTCAAGTTGATTTCTATGAATCTGATGCTTCCGTTAAATATGTACATGATCGCAGTGATGGGCAGATCAACTCTTCTGTAAATGCAGATAATCTCGATGAGGTATTCCTTGACGTTGTTCCAGTCTCTGACTTTAATGCTCTACGTGAGATGAATGGACTTGAGCCCCTTACTCTAGCAAGCGATGAATACGTGCTCTGGGTTGATTTCGAAGAACTCTATGACCTCTATGATTCCTTTGTTGAGAGGGGCGAGAGCCTTCCCGTGTATGGAGTAACCTTGCAGCCCAAGTTGCACGAGACTGACCATATGCTCACTGCGACGAGCGCTCTTGCAATGAATACCGGAGCGATTGTGGTGCCTGATGAAGTAATCCCTGAGGACACCAAACTTAAACACTCAATCCTAAATATCATGTATAAGGGAGAGCGCGAACAGCTTGAACCTCAGTTTATTGATGCCTTAGACACTACGTACTGGGAAAAGTGGAACCTTGACTCTTCTGAAATTGGGTGGCCTTTCTCAGGGTATCTGACCGCAGTAGAAGCTTACGATCAGAGCAACGGACTTTCGGTGACTATCGCCTATCTGGCCATCTATATTGGCTTTGTCCTTCTTATCGCATGTGCGGCAATACTTGCACTCCAGCAACTCTCTGAAGCTGCTGATAATGTAAATAGATATCAGTTGCTTGAGAAGCTTGGTGCCGATACGAAGATGATTAACAAGGCTTTGTTTACGCAGATTGGTATCTATTTCGTATTCCCTCTAGTGGTAGCTTTTGCGCACTCATTTGTGGCGCTTAAGGTAGTGGTAGAGGCTGTCATGATGTACGGTCATCTTGATATTGCCGGTCCGCTTGCGGTGACACTCGCTTTATTTGTGCTTGTCTACGGAGGATACTTCTTGCTCACTTATTTTGCTTCACAATCGATGATCCACGCGGAAAAGAAATCATAATTAGCACGTGTCATAAGAAAAGAAAAGGGGACTGCTTTAGCGGTCCCCTTCGCATGCGCATGGCGTTAAGGCCTGGGTTCTAGCTCCATTCAAGCTTACCGTCGGCAGACATATGACCTTCGATTGCGGGGAAAGAAGACTTACTCAAAAGGTAATCCAGCGCAATAAACTGGTAGAGGTAATCGCCCTCAGCCAGCTTTTCTTGCTCGACATTCATGTTCTCTTCAAAGCTAATCTCGCGGCCTTTATCTTCATGCTTTTCATAATCCGTAAGCTCTTTCATGGAGTGCTTTAAGGTGATTTCGTCTTTGTGCACGCTTGTGTAGAGAGGTGTGATTTTGTCGCCTGCTTCCAATCTCTGGAAGTCACGGCTGGAAGAGCCAGACTCATCGATACCTTTCCAGGTTCCGATAATCTCGTAATAGCCAGTGCTTTCACCTTCAATTTTCCAATTCCACTCAATTAGAAGGTTAGAGTGCTCTCCATTAAGCATGATGGGAGCTTTATAAAGTATGCTCTCATCGTCTTCGTCGACAAGGCTAATCATGAGAGGCTGTCCATCAAGAGTGGGCCATCTTCCATCAAATAAGCCATAGAGCAAGCCAGACTGTTCATCGTATCCAAGCTCGGAGTCATAGCCGAGGTAGCGAAGGTTGTCGGTGCCAGGTTGTGCGGCGTAAACCTCATAGCCAACATCAATTACTTTATCGATATCCTCAGGGGCAAGCGAGAGGCTAACTACTCCGTCGTCTCCGACCTCCGGCTTACTAACAGCTTTGACCAACGATTCGCCTGATTGGTTTAGCTGGACGTAGCGCTTCTCGATATACGAAGCGAATTTTTTATACTCGAGCGCGGTGGGGCATTGGGCAAACTTGGTAATGTGCTTATTGCCGATTTGCGTGGGGTAGTAAAAAGAGAGGCCTGATGAAGAGGCATGCAATGATCCCGTTGCCTGATGAACGACTGCATCATCAACTGCCATCTTTAATGCAGTTGCCTTTTCTGGCTGGATCTCGACATGGCCTGCCCCCATTTTCTGTACCAACCAAAATGTTAGTTTCTAAGCTGCGATCGCTTGGATTGCAGGAGGTCTGTAGCCAAGCGAGCTATGGGGTCGTTCGTAGTTATAGTAGCGTATCCATTGC